>JANPIF010000506.1:0-16243 GCA_031424845.1 Ferruginibacter sp. | reverse complement strand
CAGCATATCCACCAGGCGATCTATGTTTCGGCAACACCTGGCCCATATGAACTGCAACACTCGGCCCAGGTTGTGGAACAGATCTGTTCTTTAAAATTTTAATTATGAAAAATGTTACAGCAATGCCCGGTTATAAATTATGTGAGTACATATTGGTAGTAAATCCGCACGAAGAATTGCGCAACAAGATTATGAATATTAAAAAAGATTTTTATGAAAGCTATCAAGCATCGGCTGCTTTATTTAGTAAGCCGCAAATAACATTGGCAACTTTTACCCAATATGAAATTGCGGAAAAGAGAATTATGGAAAGACTTCATGTGGTAGCTATGGGATCAAAACCGGTGAAAATAGAACTGAAGGATTATGGCAGTTTTCCGGCACATACAATTTTTATAAATGTAACCAGTAAAATACCAATACAAACTTTGGTAAAAAAAATACGCACAGAAACGCAAAGGTTAATGAAAGTAGACAATGATAATAAACCGCATTTTATTTTAGAACCTTACATAACAATTGCCCGAAAACTGCAACCATGGCAATATGAAAAGGGTTGGTTAGAATACAGTCACCGCCATTTTACAGGAAGGTTTATTGCAGATGCTATGTTGTTGTTGAAGCGGCCTGTAGGAGAAATGAAATATGAGATAGCAGCAAGGTTTGAGTTTGAGAATTTGCCTGTGGGTGTGGCGCAGGGTGCGTTGTTTTGAAAGTTCCCTTTACCTCCCCCCGGAAGGGCGGAAATGAAAGAGATCGAAAAGCCCCTCATATCTTCCCCATAGGGGAGGGAGAAGGAGAAGATTGATTAGGAAGGAATAAAGTATATGTTTTAATGAAATAAATCCCGAAGGGGTTCAACTATGATTAACCATGGGTGTAACCTATGGAGACGTGCTGCACAGCAGCAACACATAATGCATAATAAAAGTTGAAAAAAGATAAAAGGATGAAGGGCTCCCGACAAAAATGTACGGGACACGGTGCGGGATAGAAGCGGCACCCGAGCGCAGCGGAGGTACAGCGGATAGCCCTAACAAAAGCTGAAAAATGGGATCCGCTCACAGCCCCAAATAAAAAATAAAACAGGAATAACTTTCATAACAATAGACCCCAACGGGGTCGCCTTTTAGTAACCATGGATGCAATCCATGGGACATGAGGTACATCACATAAACAATATGCTACAACAAGACCACCATAAAGTAAAAGCAGATGAACAGGAAGAAAGAGTCCAGTACAGACATGGGCGTGGTGCTCAGTACAACACCAAAAACCGCTTCATAAAAAATGAAATAACCCAAGAGCATGTGGAAGCAGTGGATGACTGGGAGGAGCAAAATATAAAAACGCAGTACATAGAAATGCAATCGAAAACGATTGTAAATAAGGTGGAAAGTAAAGATGTGGGCATGGGCTATAGTATGAATCCGTATGCTGGCTGTGAACATGGCTGCATATATTGCTATGCCCGAAATGTGCATGAGTATTGGGGTTACAGCGCAGGATTAGATTTTGAACAAAAAATTTTAATAAAGAAAAATGCGCCACAATTACTGCGAAAATTTTTGGAACATCCAAAATGGGAATGTGCGCCTATCATGCTGAGCGGTAATACAGATTGTTACCAGCCGGCAGAACAACAGTATAGACTAACGCGTGGTTTGCTGGAAGTATGCAATGAATTCAACCAACCGGTTGGCATACTCACAAAAAACAGTTGGATACTGAAAGACAAAGATGTGCTGCAGGAAATGGCAAAGAAAAATATTGTATCGGCCATGGTATCTATAACTTCTTTTAACGAAGACCTGCGCCGCAGCATGGAACCACGAACAACTACTGCGCAACAAAAATTAAAAGTTATTGAAGAGCTGAGCAAAGCGGGCGTGCGCATGGGCGTAATGATGGGACCAATGATACCCGGTTTAAACGAACATGAAATGCAGCGCATCATGAAAGAAGCGGCAGATCATGGAGCAACTTTTACAGCTTATACTTTTATACGTTTAAATGGTGCGATAAAATTTTTGTTTCACGATTGGTTGTATAAAAACTTTCCTAACCATGCAGATAAAGTGTGGCATTTAATAGAACAAAGCCATGATGGAAAAGTGAACGATACCCGCTGGGGCGTGCGCATGCGGGGAGAAGGAAACATTGCACAAATGGTGGCTCAGCAATATAAAAAGTATGGCTTGCTCTATAATATGAACGCAGAGGAATGGAGTTTGGATACGAGTTTGTTTAGAGTGCCGGGAGGGCAGGGGAAATTGTTTTAAGGGTGAATTTTTGTGAAGGCAATATCTTTCCGCTTCGCACAAATAATTCGGCTTATGTTTTGTAAAACAAATACAAAACATACCCATGCTTAAAGAAGATAAAAACAGGTACATGCAAATGGCGGTAGATCTGAGCCAATATGCATTGGATAGTAAATGTGGCGGCCCATTTGGTGCCATAGTTGTAAAAAACGGTAAGATATTGGGTAGCAGTGGCAACAGGGTTTTTGCAGACTGTGATCCAACTGCCCATGCAGAAGTAATGGCTATAAGAGAAGCATGTAAAAATTTAAAAAGTACGGATTTATCTGGCTGCGAAATTTATAGCAGTGCAGAACCTTGTCCGCTTTGCACGGCTGCTATTTACTGGAGTAAAATAGATGCAGTTTTTTACAGTAATACGGAAGAAGAATCTATGGAGCATGGTTTTGTTGACAAAGCTATTTTAGCTGAATTGAGAAAACCTAAGGCTAAAAGGAAATTGCTTTTTAAAAAAATTAAGAACCCTCAGGCATTGCAAATATTTAGGAGGGCATTGGAAAGTTAAAATATAAATATGTTTATTTATAGTCGCCAATTTTTATGACCTCATTGCATTGTTCATACTCGGCTTTATCATTACTGCTTATAATTACCAGGCGATTTATAGTATGATCATTCCAAAGTTTTTTGTAAATAGTTATTCCTTCTTCATCAAGATTGGTGGTGGGTTCATCCAACAATAAAACAGAGGTATTGCTAAAAAAAGCTTGGGCAAGTTTGAGGCGTTGTTTCATGCCGCTGCTGTAATAACGTATTTGTTTATTGCCCGCTTTCTGTAAGCCCACTGTCAGTAAAATTTCGGCAAATGATTTTGTGAGGGTTTTAAATGATGTGTGAAATGATAAAAATTCATTTCCCGTCATTTCTTCTATTAAATCTAAATATGGAGCGGAGATGGAGATTTGTTTATACGAATTTTCTGTGGTCTGCGGTATGTTATCTGTGGCCTCCTGATACTTGATTTCTCCTTCACTGTGTAATGTTGCCCCTGCAATAATTTGTAGCAATGTTGATTTACCTGAACCATTGGAACCTGTAATCGCATAAGATTTACCCTGCAAAAAATCATAATTAAAATTTCTGAAAATCCATTCTCTGTTGAAACGCTTGCCGGTATTTTGTAGAGAAATGTTCAAAAGTTTTAGGGAGTTTTTATGTAAGAAAGAATGCTCGATTTATAAATGTTGAAAAATGCTGTCGCCGTTGAAAATCTACACCCGATATCAGCGGAAAGCCCACAGTGAGGATGCCGTATGAACGGCACAAGCATTGCAGCGAATAGCGGGACCACTGCTAAATATTGTTACCAATGTTTGTGTCCAAATCTTCTAACAGAAATTAATCGTCAGAAATGCCGCCTTTTAAATGGCGCTTAATAATTCCTCTGCCACTATCTCTAATAAAAGTTACAATTTCATCTCTCTCATTTGTTGCTGGTACTTCTTCTTCAATATAATTTAAAGCCTGTGTGGTGTTTAATCCTTTGTTGTAAATGATGCGGTAAATGTTTAGAATTTCATTGATGCTATCCAAAGAAAAACCGCGCCTTTTTAAACCAACAGAATTTACGCCTGCATAACTTATAGGCTCGTGACCTGCTTTAATAAATGGCGGTACATCTTTACGAATTAAAGAGCCACCACTAATAATTACATGCTGACCAACTTTTACAAACTGGTGCACCGCACACATACCACCTAAAATAGAAAAATCCCCCAACTCTACATGCCCGGCAAGCTGGGTATTATTGCTCATAATACAATTATTGCCCACCACACAATCATGTGCAATGTGACAGTAAGCCATTATTAAACAGTTGTTGCCTACTTTGGTTGTCCAGGTTGCTTTGCTGCCTCGGTTAATGGTAACAAATTCTCTGATGGTTGTATTGTCGCCAATTTCTACAGTGGTGTCTTCTCCGCTATATTTTAAATCTTGCGGAATGGCAGAAATAACTGCACCCGGAAAAATGCGGCAGTTGCTCCCAATTCTTGCACCATCCATAATGGTTACGTTGCTGCCAATCCATGTGCCTTCACCAATTTCTACATTGGAATGTATAACGCTAAACGGGTCAACTTTTACATTGGTAGCCAATTTTGCGTGTGGGTGTATGTATGTATGTGGATGTATCATTCAATTAATGTGATAATGTGAAAATATGCAAATGTGCAAAATAAACCAATGTGAAAATATGCAAATATGCAAATGTGCAAATATGCGACGCTCAAAGTTAAATTTCCTCATTTGCATATTTGCACATTTGCCAATTGTATTAACTTCTCCTTACCACCTGCGCAGTAAATTCTCCTTCGGTACAGAGTTTATTTCCTACGTAAACGCTGCCTTTCATGGTGCAAATTCCTCTTCTTATCGGTTCCATCAATTCCATTTTTAAAATCATGGTATCGCCCGGTACTACTTTTACTTTAAACTTACAGTTATCTACTTTTACAAAATAAGTGTCGTACACACCTTCGGGCATTGATTTTATACAAAGTATTCCACCAGTTTGTGCCAAAGCCTCTACCTGTAAAACGCCTGGCATTACAGGATTTCCGGGAAAATGCCCCTGAAAAAAGAATTCGTTGAAAGTAACATTTTTAATTCCCACTACTACATTTTCATGCAGACTTATAATTTTATCTACTAATAAAAATGGATAGCGGTGTGGTAATATTTTTTCTATTTCTTCTAAAGTATAAAGTGGCGGAACAGTAGGATCGTAAAAAGGCACATTTACATTTTTGCTCATTTTTTTAAAATGCTGCTTAAGCATCTTTGCCAGGCCAACATTGCTGCTATGGCCCGGACGGTTTGCCATTATATGTGCCTTCATTGGATAACCGCTTAAAGCAAGGTCGCCAATTACATCTAATAATTTATGACGTGCAGGTTCGTTATTGAAGCGCAGCTCTAAGTTATTAAGGTATCCTTCTTTTTGTACTTCTATTGTTTCTTTGCCAAATGCTGTTGCTAGTCTACTCATTTCTGCCGGGGTGATTGGCTTATCCACCACCACTATTGCATTATTAATATCCCCACCTTTTATAAGATTATTATCAAGCAAAGCTTCTAACTCATGTAAAAAGCAAAAAGTACGGCAAGGCGCTATTTCTTTATTAAACTCACGAATGTGTTTAAGATCTGCATGCTGGGTACCAAGCACTGGCGAGTTAAAATCAATTAAAGCAGTTATTCTGTATTCATCTGCAGGTACAGCAGTAAATTCTGCATTTTTTTCTTCATCAAAATAGGAAATAGGTTCATCTAACGAATACCAAATTTTTGTAGCATCTTGCTCCTCAACTCCTACAGTTTCTATTATTTCTGTAAAAGGTTTGCTGCTGCCGTCTATAATCGGTATTTCCGGGCCACTTACTTCAATCAGGCAATTATCTACACCCATACCTACGAGTGCTGCAAGAATATGTTCTACGGTAGAAATTTTTACATCGCCTTTTTCCAGCGTTGTACCACGACTAGTATCGGTAACCAAATCGCAATCAGCTTTTATGGCAAGACTGCCCTCAATATCTGAACGTTTAAATTGAAAACCAAAGTTGGGGGCTGCAGGGTTTAGTATCATTTCTGCCATTATACCTGTGTGCAAGCCATTTCCCGATATTTTTGCTATAGCTGCAAGTGTATGTTGCTTGTTTTCATTAAAATGTTTATCCATACTGCTGGTTTCCGTTTGCGGCAAAGATATTTTAATTTTTGTGTGAAATGATGCGGAAAAAGATGATACTAAAAATATTTAATGAGGGGATTGTAAAAAGAAATGGTAAAATTTTATGAAAATAGTGAGTAGAAGCATCTAAATAAAAAAGCAATTATGAAATCTATATTATTGTTATTTCTTTTTAGTACAGGCTTTAAACATAATCAAAAAAACAACTCTTACATACCAAAAGAGATTAAACTAAAATGGCTTTTAACAGGTTTGCCAGAGGATAATAGGGCAAAAAATGTATTAGCAAAAATGTATGGATTTCAATATTATTCTGTAGGAGGTTGTGTGGTTTCAAAGAAATTAAGAGATAGTGTAAATATGGTAAATAAAGTTACAAATGAAATACTCATTAAAAAATTTGGCAAAAAATGGGGGTGGAGATTTGAAGAAAGAGTAGAATATATTGAGCAAAAAATGCGAATCCATTACTAATCCATCCCTTCCATTTTCTTCACAAGCTCTTCCAATTCTCTTACCCTTTTTTCCAATTCAGGCAATTTGCGAACGAGTGCTTGTGTACGTAAGTTAGATGTATAGTCAGATGCAGGTGTGCCCGTAACAGCAGTGTTAGGGGTAAGAATAGATTTACTGACACCACTTTTGGCGTTAATTTTTGTGCCATCGGCAATTTGTATATGTCCTACAATGCCGGCCTGGCCACCAATCATAACATTTTTACCAATTTTTGTGCTGCCACTAATTCCGGTAAGTGCTGCCACTACAGTATTGCAGCCTATTTCTACATTGTGTGCTATCTGTAGTAAATTATCCAGCTTTGCACCTGTGCGTATAATGGTGCTGCCAATTGTAGCTCTATCTATAGTAGTATTGCTTCCTATTTCTACACCATCTTCAATAATCACATTGCCCATTTGAGGTACTTTTTTAAAACTACCATTGGGTTGCGGTGCAAAGCCAAACCCATCTCCACCTATTACTGCACCGGCATGTATTACTACTTTGCTGCCAATAATACAGTCGTGGTAAATTTTTACACCAGGGTGAATAATGCTGTTGCTACCAATAACAACATTGTTTCCTACATATGCATTCGGATAAATTTTTGCACCGTCACCAATAATTACGTTTTCGCCTAAATAGGCAAAAGCGCCAATAAATATATTATCTCCTTTTTTTACGGTAGCATGTATATAAGCTGGCTCCTGTATACCCACCATTTGCTGAGCTTGTAGTTTTTGGTACTGACTTAAGAGTGATGCAAAAGCACTATAAGCATCTGGTACTTTTATTAGTGTGGCATTTAAAGGTTCTTTTAAAACCTGCGATTCGTTTATAATAATTATATCTGCAGCTGTTGTATATAGGTATTCTTCATATTTTGGATTAGCCAAAAAAGCCAATTGTCCTTTTGTTGCTTCCTCAATTTTACCAAATGAGGATACACTCATTTCCGGATTACCCTCAATGGTTCCTCCAACAATTTGTGCTATTTGCGCTGCGCTAAATTCCATTTAAAAATTAGATTTGGTTAAAAGCTTGGATAACAAATGTAATATTTTTTAATATTGCCACGCAAGCTTTCATTTATTAGTGCATCATCTACCTGCGATATTTCTTTTACGGTACCATCTTTAAACAAAATTTTTATCTGTTGGTTTTCAAAATCGTAGGTGCTGCTGTTTGCCTCACCTGTAAAAACCAACCAACCTGCCTCTTCTTCACTTATCTCCATTTTAGTAGCAGTTTCGTATCTTTTTTTTGCTAAAATATTTTCATCAGGAGGAATAGAACTGTATTTTACCTTTAGCAATTGCCTGTCAATAATACCGCTGCACAACATAGACAATATTTTATCGGAATGGCTGCACCAGCTTTTAATAGCCATCATTACATCTGAATCATCTATACTGCAAAATTGTGCTAACGTTATATTTTGCAATGGCTCATTTATAAAACTATTGAGTGGTTGTTGGCATGCTGCTCCTATAAATTTTGCTCTTTTAATAATACGTTGCAGCATCTGCTCTGCGCTTAAAACCGTCTTATGCAGATAAACTTGCCTGTACATTAACCTGCGGGAAATAAGAAATTTTTCAATAGAATAAATACCTTTTTCTTCAACCATCAACTCGCCGTTGTGTACGGTTATCATTTTTAAAATACGGTCGTATGCCACATAACCTTCTATAACACCACTAAAAAAACTATCACGGGTGAGGTAGTCCATGCGGTCAACATCTAACTGGCCACTTACCAATTGGTGAAGGAATTTTTTATGATAACTGCCGGTAAAAATTTCCTGGGCTATTTGTAATTTTCCTTCAAACTTTTTATTTAATTCTTCTATTACAAGCAATGAGATTTTTTCGTGATGTACGCCTTCGGCCAACACCTGTTCCAGCGCATGTGAATATGGTCCGTGCCCTACATCATGTAAAAGAATAGCAATTTTTGCAGCCTGTTGTTCTGCGGGAGTTATTTCAATTCCTTTACGGGCAAGTTCCTGCAAAGCCATGCACATTAAATGGTATGCTCCGAGTGAATGGTGCAACCGTGTATGAACCGCTCCCGGATAAACAAGGTGTGCCATGGCCATTTGTTGTATTCGGCGAAGGCGCTGGTAATATGGGTGAGCAATAATGCTGAAAACCAGTTCATCATCTATTGTAATGAAACCGTAAACAGGGTCATTTATTATTTTGTAAAAGGGCATGTAAAAACTTTTGTAACACAAAAAAACGAAGTTAAGCACTGGGCACTCAAAGTTGCTTTATCTCATAATTTTTGTTGGATGTATAAAAGTTAAAGATTGTTAAAAGAAAAACAAACCTTAACAAACTATGATTCCATCTTTTTTAAAAATTATATTTGTGCAACATGATGATGGGGTTTACACACTTTGGTAAATGTTGAAAAATGATAAAATGATGAAGGG
The DNA here is from genome assembly GCA_031424845.1 of Ferruginibacter sp. Taxonomy (GTDB): domain Bacteria; phylum Bacteroidota; class Bacteroidia; order Chitinophagales; family Chitinophagaceae; genus Ferruginibacter. Next base: position 7,287 of record JANPIF010000506.1, on the reverse strand, counting down.
CTGCGCTGCTTAGACGTAAATTCTTTTTGCTGCCTTTGAGCAAAAAGATTGGAGGCGGGCAGCGGGCAAATGTTCATTTATCTTCCAATGCCGAAAGCCCCAAATTTTAATAATGAAATATAAATTATGAGCATAGCAAAAATACTTTGGGTAGATGATGAGATTGACAGCCTTACATCGCAAATAATGTTTCTGGAAAATAAAGGCTACGAAATAGCTACCAAAACAAATGGTTTTGATGCAGTGGAATATGTAAAGGAAAATATAGTGGATGTGGTGTTGATGGATGAGAGTATGCCCGGTATTACCGGCCTGCAAACACTGCAGCAAATAAAGGAAGTAAACAGTACAATACCTGTAGTGCTTATTACAAAAAATGAGGCTGAAAATATTATGGATGAAGCCATTGGTAGCCAAATTAGCGATTACCTGATAAAGCCTGTAAACCCAAACCAGGTTTGGCTTTCGCTTAAAAAATTAATCGATAATAAGAGATTGGTGGCCGAGAAAACTACTTCTGCTTATCAACAGGAATTTAGGAGTTTGTTTATGGCTTTAAATGATAATCCTAATTATACCGAGTGGATGGATTTGTATAAAAAACTGGTGTATTGGGAGCTGGAAATGAAGAAGAGTGATAGCCCGGAAATGCAGGATGTTTTTGCTACACAAAAACAGGAAGCAAACATTGAATTTTTTAAATTCATCAGTAAAAATTATTCCAGCTGGGTAGGACCCAAAGCAGTTGAAGCTCCTATAATGAGCCATACTTTGTTAAAGTTTAAAGTGCTGCCGCATTTAGAAAAAGGTACACCATTGTTCTTTATTTTAATAGACAACCTGCGTTTTGACCAATGGAAAACTATACAACCCATTTTTGCAGAAAGTTTTAGGATACATGAGGAAGAAACTTTTTACGCCATTTTACCTACGGCTACGCAATATGCCCGTAATGCAATTTTTGCCGGTATGTTGCCTATAGATATTGAAAAGAATTTTCCTGATCAATGGAAAAATGATGATGAGGAAGGTGGTAAAAATATGTTTGAAGAAGATTTTTTACGGGCCCAATTAAAGCGACTGGGGAAAGGAGATTTAAAAGTGTCGTACACTAAAATTACCAACAACCATGATGGCCAGAAAATGGTGGACAACATGCACAACATGATGCAAAACGACCTAAATGTAATTGTCTATAATTTTGTAGATATGCTAAGCCATGCCCGAACAGAAATGGAAGTGCTAAAAGAACTGGCTGGCGATGAAACAAGCTATAGAAGCATTACGCAGAGCTGGTTTGAGCATAGTCCGTTACACCAGGCACTTAAAAAACTGGCTGATAAAAAAATAAATATGGTGGTGGCTACTGACCATGGAAGTACAAGGGTAAAAACCCCTGCAAAAGTTATTGGTGATAAACAAACTACTGCAAACCTTCGATATAAACACGGACGTAATTTAAATTACGAAGCAAAAGATGTTTTGGCATTTAGAGACCCCAAAGAAGCCGGGTTACCTGTACCCAATGTAAACAGCAGTTTTGTTTTTGCAAAAGGGGATATTTTTTTATGCTATCCTAATAATTACAATCACTTTGTAAATTATTATAAAAATACATTTCAGCATGGCGGGGTAAGTTTGGAGGAGATGATAGTGCCGGTTATAAGGATGACGAATAAGTAGGTTTTCTCGCAAAGAGAAAAAGGAGCAAAGTTTTAAAGTAATACATCTTGCTCAGCGCCTGTTCTAGCTTGTTTTTCTTTGCGAGAAAAATTATTTATCAACTTTTGTTGAAAACGTTTTTTTATATAATGACCTAAATGAAGCAAGTTGCACCTGTAAGAAAAATAGTTTAAAGAATAGCGGAAAAAGCAACATGAAATTTACACAAAATACATTGGATAAAGTAGAAAGGATAGCCGAAGAAAGTGGTTATGTGATGCGCTATGAAAGAGGATCTTTTCAAAGCGGTTATTGCATTTTACAAGCAAAAAAAGTAGTAGTATTAAATAAATTTTTACCTACCGAAGGAAGAATAAATACTCTCATAGATTTACTCCCTCAATTAAATATACATTTTGATTCTCTTACACACGAGAGCCAAAAATTATATACTGAAATACAATCTCAAGGATTAATTAATAACTAAAAATTATTAATTAAATGCCTTTTCCACCTCTTAAAATAACTTTCTTAGGTACAGGTACAAGTAGCGGTGTGCCAATGATAGCCTGCAGTTGCGAAGTTTGTACATCTAAAAATTATAAGGATAAAAGGCTAAGGAGTAGTATAATGGTACAAAGTGAAACCACCACCATTATTGTAGATACAACGCCAGATTTTAGATTTCAAATGCTCAGGAAAAACGTAAAAAATATTGATGCTATCATTTTTACGCATCCACATAAAGACCACGTAGCTGGACTTGATGATGTAAAAGCTTTTAATTATTTTAATAAAAAGCACATTGAAGTTTATGCAAACGAACTTACACAGAAAGCATTAAAAAATGAATTCTATTATATTTTTGCTGAACATAAATATCCGGGAGTACCAGACATTAATTTAAACTTAATTGATGAAGACAAGTTTTTGATTGGAGATATTATTGTTACCCCTATAAAGGTTTGGCACTTAAACATGCCAGTGCTTGGTTTTAGATTTGGCAATTTTACATATATAACAGATGCCAATAGAATAGAAGATCAAGAACTGGAAAAAATAAAAGGAAGCGAAATGCTTGTATTAAATGCATTAAGGCACAAGGCACATATTTCACACTTTACATTACAGGAAGCAATAGACTTGTCTCATAATTTACAAATTCCTCACACTTATTTCACTCATATTAGCCACCAGCTTGGGCTACACGAAAAAGTAACAAAAGAACTTCCCTCTAATTGTTATTTAGCTTTTGATGGGTTACAATTAACCTCGTAGAAGCGATATCTTTTTATAATATGTTTTTAATGCAGTACATTGTTTTATAATTTGTACTGCTTATGCAAACTACTACCGGTAAAAATTTTCTTTCTTTTACCAAAAAAGAAAAAAGAGGAATCGTATTTACACTGCTTATCATTGTAGCCATATTTATAGCTGCAAAATATGTTTATCCATTAATAGCGGTAGAAAAAAATATTTCACAAACTGAACTTTCTGCTGCTACAGATTCTCTTTTAGTAAAACAAAATGATGAGGGTAAAAAATCATATGCTAACAATGATTTTAACAGCGATGAAGGTTATCAGGCTTATCCTAAAAAAAGTTACAACACTACTTTTACCGGGACCATGTTTTATTTTGATCCAAATACTTTGGATGCCGCAGGTTGGCAAAAGCTGGGTGTAAAAGATAAAACAATTGCCTCTATGCAAAAATATATTTCTAAGGGAGGAAGGTTTAGAGAACCAGAAGACTTAAATAAAGTATGGGGTTTAAGGGATGACGAAAAAGAAAGATTGATACCTTACGTTCGCATTGCACAGCAGGCGCAGCCTACTTATACAAACAATTACACTTCGTATGAAAAGAAACCTTACGAGAAAAAAGTAATTGCAGCAGTGGATATTAATACCGGCGATTCATCATCCTTTGATGCATTGCCAGGTATTGGCGGAGGTTTTAGCAGGCGCATCATTAATTTTAGAAACAAGCTTGGCGGTTTTTATAAAATAGAACAAGTTGCAGAAACTTTTGGTTTACCTGATTCTGTTTTTCAAAAAATAAAACCATTGCTTAAAATATATGGAAACGATATTAAAAAGATTAATGTAAATACGGCTAAAGAAGAAGAACTAAAAGCACATCCATACATTCGTTGGCAACTGGCCAAAGTTATTACAGAGTATAAAAAGCAGCATGGCGATTTTAAAAATCTGGAAGAGTTAAAGAAAATTATGGTAATAGACGCAGAAACGTATAACAAAATATCTCCCTATCTCACAATATAAACTGTACACTTTCAATTGCTTTGTAAAGCTTTAATTGATTAATTTGCGCATTCAAATAACGATTGAATACAAATGGATTTTCGCAACAATGAATTTACAGAGCAGGTTGCACAATCTGCCAAAGATTTTGCCTTACAATATATAAAGCCACACCTAATGGAGTGGGATGAAAGCCAGGAATTTCCTACACATATATTTAAAGAACTTGGCAAGCTGGGTATGATGGGCGTATTGGTACCGGAAGCGTATGGCGGTACTGGCTTGGGCTATTATGAATACAGTGCCATAATACAGGAAATTGCAAAAGTGTGCGGCTCTATTGGCCTATCATTAGCGGCACACAACTCTTTGTGTACAGGGCATATTCTTGCCTTTGGCAATGAAGAACAAAAGCAAAAATACCTCCCAAAACTTGCTACGGCAGAACATATTGGAGCTTGGGGACTTACAGAACCTAATACAGGGAGTGATGCAGGCAATATGAAAACTACCGCTGTGAGAGACGGCGATAACTGGGTAATTAATGGTGCCAAAAGTTGGATAACACATGGTAAGAGTGGTGATGTGGCTGTATTGATTGCAAGGACCGGAGAACCACGTACAAAAAATAATTGTACTGCTTTTATTATTGATAGAGGCACAGCAGGTTTTACTGCCGGCAAAAAAGAAAATAAACTTGGGATGCGTGCAAGTGAAACAGCCGAAATGATTTTCGATAATTGCATTATTTCTGACCAACAAAGAATGGGAGAAGTGGGAGACGGGTTTAAACAATCAATGAAAATATTGGATGGTGGCAGAATATCCATTGCAGCGCTGAGCTTAGGAATTGCAAAAGGTGCTTACGAAGCATCACTACAATATTCAAAAGAGCGTCACCAGTTTGATCAGCCTATTTCAAACTTTCAGGCAATATCATTTAAGCTGGCAGATATGGCTACAAAGATTGAATGTGCTGAGTTGCTTATAAACCAGGCATGCGATTTAAAAATGAAACATCTTCCTATGACCAAAGAGGCTGCCATGGCAAAATATTATGCCAGCGAAATATCTGTAGAAATAAGTACAGATGCGGTGCAGATTTTTGGTGGTTATGGTTACACAAAAGATTTTCCTGTAGAAAAATTTTACAGGGACAGTAAATTATGTACCATTGGAGAAGGCACCAGCGAAATACAAAAATTGGTGATCGGAAGAGAGATACTTAAATAGTAATGTTTGCCGGTAAGAAGATCAAAAATTCTATCTTACCGGCATTTTTATAATTTTTGAACAATGAAGAACTTACTTTTTTTTGCATTAATATTTTTAGTTGCTTGCAATAACCCAATGGAAAATGCAGCAAAGGAAGAAGAAGAGGAAGAAGGAATGGCGGATATTAATCCCAATGAAAAGATTTTAAAAGGGGAAACATTGTTTAAAGCCAATTGTGCATCTTGCCACAAACCCAATGAAAAGTATGTTGGCCCTGCATTACAGGGTGTAGCCAAGCGTTGGGAAAGCAAAGAATTGTTATATGCTTTTATAAGAAACCCTCAAGATGTAATAAGCAGAAATACTTACGCTAAAAATTTATTTGAAGAATATAAGCAATCGCCGATGTTGCCTTACCCCAATTTAACGGACGACGATATATTTAATATTTTGCTTTATTGCGATACTTATAAAGAACAGTAATTAATTGATTATTACAAAAAATCTTCCTCTTCCTTCTTATCTCCGCCCTCAAATAACTTATCTACAGCACCTGCCATCATCGGAAATTTTTCTTTTACATAATCTTTTACCGACTCTAAAGCTTTCATACTTTGCTCAGCAGTTATGCCTGCATTTTTCATTATTTTATTTACTAATTCTTCCATAATATTTATTAATTATTTCATTTCACTTTGTTTGCATCCATATAATCTAATACCAGATTTGTAAATGCGTTTACACCCAATTTAAAACTGCTTTCATCTAAAAAGAAATCCGGTGTATGATGGCTGGTGGGTTTTGCGTTTGGAGGCATAGACCCTAGATTGAAGAAAAAGCCGGGCGCCTTTTGCTGGTAAAAACTAAAATCTTCTGAACCTGTTTTTGCAGGCACCAATATTGTGTTATTTATACCCACAGTTTTTTGTAAGGATGGCAGCATTTTTCTTACCAAAGATGTGTCATTAAATGTAACGGGATATTTTGAAGAATATGGTATGATTACTTCTGCAGTTGCGCCATTAGATTCAGCCGTTTTGGTAACAATCAATTTTATTTTATCGTAAAAAAGTTTTTCATCAGCATCACTAAATGTTCTGACCGTGCCAAGCATTTCTATTTTTTCGGGGATAATGTTTGAGCGGTTACCACCATTTATTGCACCAATGGTTACAATACCAGCATTGTCTGTGAGTTTTAAATTTCTGCTGACAATTGTCTGCAGGTTGTTTATTATTTGGGCGCTTGTAACAATAGGATCTACACCCATCCATGGAGAAGCACCATGAGCTCCCTGACCATTTACAATAATTTTCATATCAGAAACGGCAGCCATGAACCCTGCGGGACGATAACCAATTTTTCCTGCTGGCATATCGGCTGCTACATGCAACCCAAACACTACATCCACTTTTGGATTTTCCATAACGCCTTCTTTCACCAATAATTTTGCGCCACCTTCTTCACCCACTGGTGAGCCTTCTTCTGCCGGTTGGAATATAAACTTAATCGTACCTCTTAAATCTTTTTTCATGCCTGCGAGTATTTCAGCCACTCCCATCAATATTGCTGTATGTGCATCGTGGCCACATGCATGCATTACGCCTGTTTCATTACCATTGTAAGTTGTTTTTGCTTTAGATGCAAAAGGGATATTTACTCTTTCTGTTATAGGTAGGGCATCTATATCTGCACGTAAAGCAATTACAGGCCCTGGCAAACCGCCTTTTAAAATGCCTATAACTCCGGTTTTTGCGGCACCAGTTTTAACTTCTAAACCCAAAGCTGTAAGGTGTTTTGCAATAATTTCACCGGTACGAAATTCTCTGTTACCAAGTTCAGGATTTGCATGAAAATCTCTCCGCCAGTTTATAACCTGCTGCTCTAATTTGGCAGCAGCAGTAATTGCTTTAGCCTGTAAGTTTTCTTTTTGTGCAAATGCATTTGTACAAAACAACAGCGCTAGAAATGGTAATGTTTTTTTCATGTTATATAGTTATAAATAAAACTTAGTTCTCGTGTAAATATCTTTTGTCTTTAATCTTTTGTCTAACATCTTGTATCTAACTTCTTAGGTCTTACTCTTAATCAATATCATACCTGTCCACTCTTTCAATTCCCTGCAAAGCAACCAATGCTG
>JANPIF010000505.1:0-2292 GCA_031424845.1 Ferruginibacter sp. | reverse complement strand
TTGCACATGGTTGACCAAATTGGTCAAAAGCATTAGCATACCTCGTATTAAAATAACTTACAGAAAAAGAGTTTCTTTTTTTACCCCCTAGCCATGGCTCAGTAAATGATAAGTTATACGATCTAAACGCTCTACCGTTAGATTGTATTCTTGCGCTAAACTTTTGCCCATCGCCAGAAGGAAGTGGATCCCAAGTAGATTTTTTAGTAATATTTTTTATGGAGAAGTTATTGAAAGTAACACCTAATGTACCAGTAAGACCAATACCACCACCAAAGCCTGCTGAAAGTTCTAACTGATCTGCAGATTTTTCTTCTACCTGCCAGTTAATATCAACAGTACCATCTGCATTATTAGGTACAACCTGCGGATTAATTTTTTCTGCATTTAAAAACCCAAGTTGAGATAATTCTCTTTGGGTACGAATAATATCCTGACGGCTAAAACGCTCACCTGGTATGGTTCTTAATTCACGAAGAATTACATAATCTTTTGTTTTGTCGTTGCCCGACACAGTTATTTTACCATATGTTGCCTGAGGTCCTTCACGCATGCGAATTTCAAAATCAATAGTATCATTATACACTGCTGTTTCTATTGGATCCACATTAAAGAAAAGATAGCCATCATCTTGATAAAGACTACCAACATCTCCTCCTTCAGCAGAAAGCTGTTTACCCAATTTTTTATTAAGCGATTCTTCATTATAAACATCGCCTTTCTTAATACCAAGTATTACGTTAAGAATTGAGTCAGCATATTTTGTATTTCCTTTCCAAGTAATGTTACCAAAATAATACCTTCTCCCTTCTGTAACTTTTATATGTACATCAATATTTCCTTTAGCATTTTGTATAGTAGTGTCTCCTACAATTGCTGCATCTCTAAAACCCTCAGCATTGTAATAATTAAGTACTTTTTCTTTATCTTCTCCATATTTTTTTTCTGAAAACTTTGCACCTGCAAAAAGTTTGAACCTAAAATAAGGATCTAAATATTCTTTTGTTTTGGTAGGATATAAATACCCGGTTTCTTTTAAATATTCTTGAAAAGTTTTGTTACGGGTAGTATCGCCATAAGGGCTTACCACTTTATCTGGAAACAATGTAAAACGAGACATTTCTTTTGTTCCCTTCATTTGTTTTTTCAGTTTACCATCGCTTACTTCATTGTTATCTGCAAAATTGATTGAGTTAATCCGTACCTTTTTTCCTTTATCTATAAGAAAAGTAAGCTCTACACTATTTGCCAAACCAGGCGATGGTTGTTCCACCATATTAATGGTTACATTTCTATAACCTTTATCATAGTAAAATTTTCTAATCACTTCCACCGCACTCAATTTCATATCTTCTGTGAGTACACGATCTTTTGATAAGCCTGATTTGGTAGCAAGGTCATCTTTATCGCCTTTTTTTATTCCTTCAAAAGTAAAATTTGTAAGTCTTGGCCTTTCTACAATTACAATATCAATATATATTTTTGTGTCTTCAAGTCTGGTTATATTTATTTCTGCATTTGATACAAGGCTTTGTTTCCAAAGTTTTACAATAGCTTTATTAAATACATCAGTACCCGGTATTTGTACTTCATCGCCTATGGCAAGGCCTGATATGGAAATAATTAAATTGCGATCAAATGATTTGCTCCCAATAACATTAATGCCTGCAATGGTATATTTTTTGGGGATTTTAGAATTGTAAATTTCTTGTAATGCAGGATTTACAGACACATTTGAGGAGTCTTGCGCAAACAAAGTATGGCCTGTTAAAAAAAATGTAGCAGTAAGTAAAACGGTTTGGTAAATCCTTAGCATCAATAGTATTTTTCGTGGCGGCAAATTAAGCCCTATATTTAAAAGTATTTGTTAAACGTTCCGCCCATATCTCTGCAACTATACTTTAATTGAAATTATTTATAATATTCTTTGTTGGGGCTAACTTTCGAGGTTTTTAATTTGATCGCCTGTCTTCCCGAATCTTCTTTCTCTCTTTTGAAATTCAATAATTGCTTTGTACAGGTCTTCCTTTCTAAATGAAGGCCACATTACATCTGTAAAATAGAGTTCTGTATATGCAATTTGGTATAACAAAAAATTACTGATTCTATAATCACCACCAGTTCTAATAAGCAATGCAGGATCCGGACAATTGGAGGTACTTAAATAATGAGAAATTGTATCTGCATTTATATTGGCGTGTTCTAACTTTCCCGTTTGTACATCTTTAGCAATGTTTTTTACAGCATCTACAAGTTCAGTTCTGCTGCTATAACTTAAAGCCATTATTAAAG
>JANPIF010000504.1:0-2267 GCA_031424845.1 Ferruginibacter sp. | reverse complement strand
GTATTGGCGAAAAGTTTTTAATGCTACCCATAAATAAATGGAAGAACGAATACCAGCGTGTAGTGCTTGGCGGAATTACCTGCGATGGACATGATTACTACGATAGCGAAGAACACATCAATGAAGTGTTTTTACCAAAAGTAAAAACTACTAATGAAGATGATATAGAGAGTAACAAAGAACCATTATATGTGGGCTTTTTTCACACAGGTGCTTACCAAGATCAAATTAGTGGATACGGCGGCATAAAACATTGTCTTATTCCTTCTCCCAAACATATCATTATTGAAAGAGATAAAAATGGTAAGTTGATAGAATGGGTATATGCAAAAGAACAAACATCGCAGAGTATGTTGAAGATATTGGGATACAATTAAATTAGCCAATTTGATGATGTGCTAATTTGCTAATGAAAAAAATATATGATTTTACGAGGGTATAGTTTAATATTTTCTTAAAAGTCTTACCAAATCATAACTTTTCACAATAAAAATATAGAACCTTAAAACATAAAAACTCCCCGGTTTCCCGAGGAGTTTTCGCTTTTCAACAACCTTCTAATCAACCAAAACTTAGTTTAATTTCTTACGAAATATTAATATCTTTTGCACCAGCATTAAATGATTCCTTCTTAGGTAAATCAATTTTTAAAATACCGCTCTCATAACGTGCAGCAATATTTTCTATATCAATCTTTTCATTTAAAGTAAAACTTCTTTTAAAAGATTTTAACCCAAACTCAGTGCGAATTAGTTTTTCATTTTCTACAGTGGCTTCTTCTTTTTTATCTGTACTTATTGTAAGCACATTGTTATCCAGTTTAATGCTGAAATCTGCTTTTTCATAACCCGGGGCAGATAATTCAACTGAATACAAAGCAGTTTTATCGATGATGTTTACTGGAGGATAATGTAAAACATCTTCTCTTACAGCCTTGCTAACAGCTGATGGAAATTCGCTAAAAATTTCTTTCATTAAACCATCCAATGACTTGTAGTTGTTGTTCATTTTTACGTAAGACATGATTTCTTATTTTTTAAAGTTTTATAATTAATTGTTTAATTGTGTATTTCAAAATGTATTCCACTCGATCTTTTACGACTTAATGACACTTTATTATAATTAAAAAAGACAAAATGTCTGATTTTGATTTTCTTTTCTGCAAAATTTACATTCCTACAAGTAACAATTACCATGTAATTTTGCATTCTAAAATTTAATAAATATGTATCCAGAAGAAATAGTAATCCCAATGAAAGAAGAACTTACAGAGAATGGTTTTTCTGAAATGCTTACTGCAGAAGATGTAAACAGTACTTTATCTGAAAAAGGTACTTCGTTAGTTGTAATTAATTCAGTGTGTGGCTGTAGCGCAGGTACTGCAAGACCAGGTGTATTAATGGCGGTACAAACTGCTACTAAAAAACCCGATAATATTAAAACCAGTTTTGCAGGTTTTGATGTGGAAGCTGTGAATGAAATACGTAAGCATTTAATGCCTTATCCGCCAAGCTCACCAGCTATTGCTTTATTTAAGGATGGCCAATTGGTACACATGATTGAGCGCCATATGATAGAAGGAAGAAGTGCACAAATGATTGCAGATAATTTGAAAGGTGCTTTTGAAGCACATTGTAACTAGAAAGTTTGTGAAAACTGTAGATTATATTTTGTGAATTGTGAATAGTGAATGGTAATTGGTCCATTCACTATTCCCCATTTATAATTTACCATTCACTATTCACCATACACGATTGACAATTCCCCATTATCTTGCATCTCTTCAAAAAAACTGTTTATGTATCCCAATTTATATTATGTGTTTAAAGACTGGTTTGGCTTAGAATGGAACGGTCTTAAAATATTAAACACGTTCGGCTTAATGGTAGCATTGGCATTTGTGGCTGCGGCTCTTGTGTTAAGTGCTGAATTAAAAAGAAGAGAAAAATTGGGTTTGCTTCATCCTTCTGAAGAAACGATCGTGGTTGGAAAGCCCGCTTCCATATTTGATTTAATTTTTAATGGAATAGTTGGATTTGTTTTTGGAGCAAAATTATTTGGGCTTCTATTCAATAAACCAGCCGAGGTAAATACACAGGAATATATTTTTTCTACCGAAGGAAGTATTATTGGTGGAATTGTAATGGCTGCATTTTTAGTAGGCATAAAATGGTACGATAAAAACAAACAAAAATTAAAAGTTCCTGAACGTAGGTCTGTAAGAATTTGGCCGCACGACAGGGTAGGAGATATTGTAATCATCTCTC
>JANPIF010000503.1:0-2738 GCA_031424845.1 Ferruginibacter sp. | reverse complement strand
CTGAGATAACAGGCCTTGAAACAGGGGCTGACGATTATATTACCAAACCTGTAAGTCCTAAAGTTTTAACAAGCAAGGTAAATGCATTGTTTCGTCGTTTAGGTAATGAAGGTACATCCATTATAAAAGTTGGAGAGTTTGAAATAGACCGAGAAAAATACCTTGTTTCATTTGGGAATAGTGAGATAATATTGGCAAGAAAAGAGTTTGAATTGGTTGCATTGCTTGCATCAAAACCAGGAAAAGTATTTTTAAGAAATGAAATATTGAACAGAATTTGGGGAACAGATGTAATTGTTGGTGACCGCACAATAGATGTACATATTAGAAAAATAAGGCAAAAACTTGGAGTAGATTGTATTTCTACCGTTAAGGGTGTTGGGTATAAATTTGAGATATAGTTTCTGATAGCAGGTCAAGGGAAAATTCGCACTTCCTCAAACTGGTTATTTTTTATACATTGCAAACCGTTTTTGGCAATTGCATGTTGCCAACTGCCAACTGCTAACTATCTTGCTATTTCAAAACTGCTCTCTACATGTTCTCAAACAGACATTTATCGCCGCAGCAGCTGTCTCTACTTACTGCTGCTATTTTATCAATACCAATAAGCCTGGCCATATTAATTTTTGAGCCCGTTTGGTGGATAGCTCCATTATCTTTCATTATAATATTTGCAGCAAGCTATGGCCTTATCCTTTTTACTTTGCAAACTTTTATATACCGCAAAATAAAGCTCATATATAAATTAATTTATCAAACAAAAGCCACTAAAAGAGAAGAATTTTATTATAAAAATATTTTACCTCAAAAAGGTATAGATGAAGTGAGGGAAGATGTGGAAGCTTGGGCACAACAAAGAAAAAAAGAGATTGAAACCCTGCAGCAAAATGAAACATTTAGAAAAGAGTTTTTGCAGAACCTGAGCCATGAATTAAAAACACCCATTTTTGCTGTTCAGGGTTATGTGCATACATTACTGGATGGGGCTATACACAACAATGAAGTAAATGAAAAATTTCTTAAAAGTGCTTCAAGAAATATTGATAGGCTTGTGAGTTTGTTAGATGATCTTGATGAAATATCTAGTTTGGAAAGTGGTGAAATGCAGCTTAACCCTCAACCATTCATTGTGCAAGATCTAATAAAAGATGTTTTTGATTCTCTTCATTTAAAAGCTGCTGAAAAAAATATTGTTTGTGCCATTAAAAAAGGATGTGAGTTTCCTTTAAATGTTTATGCAGATAAAGAAAAAATACGGCAGGTATTTATAAACTTTGTAGACAATGCTATTAAATATGGAAAAGAAAATGGACAAATTGAAGCAAGTTTTTATAATGTAGATGGTGATAGTGTTCTCACGGAAATTAGCGATAATGGATATGGGATCGGAGAAGATCATCTGCCACGAATATTTGAACGATTTTATAGAACTGACCAAGCCCGTAGTAGAAAAGCAGGTGGTAGTGGCTTGGGTTTAGCTATATGTAAACACATAGTAGAAGCACATAACCAAACAATACATGTGCGTAGCAAACCAGATGTAGGCACTAGTTTTGGGTTTACACTTCCTTCTAAAAAAGTGTAAAAATGTATTAAGTGTATTCACCCATTTATTTAATTTAATATATAAGTACGTAATATAAAAGATAAAATTATCAGTCTATTTCTCTCAAACCCTTTCCTATGCTGCAAAACCCTATCTTTGCAGCTTCAAAAATTCAAAAAAAGATAAAATGAAAGTATTGGTTACAGGCGGCGCAGGCTACATAGGTTCTGTATTGGTTCGTCAATTATTAGATAAAGGATATAGTGTAAGAGCTTTAGATAATTTAAACTTTGGTGGCGATGCATTAATAGATGTAATGCTTAACCCCAATTTTGAGTTTATGAAGGGAGATGTAAGAAATGCTGATGATGTAAAACTTGCTTTGGAAGGTATAGAAGCAGTAGCTCATTTAGCAGCAATAGTTGGAGACCCTGCATGTAAAAAATATAGTGATGATGCTAACAGCACTAACTGGGATGGTAGTGTAGCATTATTTAATGCAGCAGAAGCAGCTGGAGTTAAGCGTTTTGTATTTGCAAGTACCTGCAGTAATTATGGTAAAATGGCAGATCCAGATTCTTATGTAACAGAAACATCTGAGCTAAATCCTGTTTCTCTTTATGCTGAACTAAAAGTAAAATTTGAAAAATATTTGTTGGAAGATAAAAAAGATTCCAATATGTGTAGTACAGCGTTGCGTTTTAGCACAGTGTACGGTTTTAGTCCACGCATTCGTTTCGATTTAACTGTAAATGAATTCACACGCAATGCTACTGTAAACGGTGAACAACCAATTTGGGGTGCACAATTTTGGCGTCCATATTGCCATGTAGATGATCTTGCTCGTGCAGTAGTATTGGTGATAGAAAGCCCTGAAGAAAAAGTACGTGCAAACGTATTTAATGTAGGCAGTACAGAAGAAAATTACAATAAAGGAATGATTATAGAAGAGGTTTGTAAAGTTGTTCCAAATGTAAAGGTTGATTACGTAGAAATGAATGAAGACCCTCGTGACTACCGTGTAAATTTTGATAAAATTAAAAATGAATTAGGTTATACAATTACGAAAACAGTACCGGATGGTGTACAAGAGATTTACACTTTATTAAAAACAGGTATTGTAACCGATTCTTTTTCTCAAAAATTTAGAAATATATAATACTCTATTAAATTTTAAAATTGAAACCCC
>JANPIF010000502.1:0-6085 GCA_031424845.1 Ferruginibacter sp. | reverse complement strand
CAAAAATTACAATTGCAAAAAATTAGTGAGTTAGAAACGCAACAACAACTTACGGCCACCGAAGCTGTTTTAAAAGGAGAAGAACAGGAGCGAACCAGATTAGCAAGGGATCTGCATGATGGACTTGGCGGGATGTTGTCAGGAATTAAATATTCGTTCAATACCATGAAAGGAAATTTAATAATGACGCCAGACAATGCACAATATTTTGATCGGAGTATGGATATGCTGGACAGTTCCATAAAAGAAATGAGACGTGTAGCTCACAACATGATGCCGGAAGCTTTGGTAAAATTTGGACTAGATACTGCATTAAAAGATTTTTGCAATGAAATACAACAATCAGGTGCTCTGTATATTTCCTACCAATCTATTGGTCTGCAAAATTTAACCATAAATAAAACTATTGAAATTACAGTATATAGAATTGTACAGGAACTTGTAAATAATATAATGAAACATGCAGCTGCAAAAAATGCAATTGTACAGGTTACACTTACTAACAACCAATTGGCTGTAACAGTAGAAGATGATGGTCATGGATTTGATACAACTTTACTTCATAAAACAAGTGGCATTGGCTGGAGCAGTATTGCAAACAGGGTAGAATTTTTAAAGGGAAAATTAGATGTGGATTCCCAGCCTGAGAAAGGCACGTCGGTACACATAGAAATAAATGTATAAATGGGCATAAAACTTTTTATAGTAGATGATCACTATATGGTGATAGAAGGTATTCATTCATTGTTGCAAAATGAAAATAATATTGATTGGATGGGCCATGCGGGTAATGCAGCTTCCTGCATGGCTTTTTTACAACAGCAACAGCCGGATATTATTTTAATGGATATAAATTTACCAGATGTAAGTGGAATTGATTTATGCAAAACTGTGAAAGAAAAATATCCAGGTATTTACATCATTGCATTAAGCACATTTAACCAACAAAGCTTTATAGAAAAAATGATGCTCAATGGTGCATCAGGTTATGTTATAAAAAATGCTACTCAACAGGAGTTGATGGAAGCAATAAATACTGTTGCAAATGGAAAGGAGTTTTTAAGTTTTGATGCTGCTTTAGCGATAAGGCAAAAAGATTACGAAAGCGATGTACCTGTAATAACCCGACGGGAAAAAGAAGTTCTCCATTTAATAGCTGATGGAATGACCAATAATGAAATTGCTATTAAATTATTTATTAGCTCGGCTACAGTAGATACACATAGAAAAAATTTACTCGCAAAATTTGGCTGTAGAAATACTGCATCGTTGGTGAAGAAGGTAATGCAATTGAATCTTATTTAAAATAATTAAAAGCAGCTAGCATGAATAAATTTTTAAATTAACTGCCTTACATTTTTCAGGAAAAATTTATGCTACTTTCTTTATCTTCTATACGCTTGATTTAACCATCGAAATTTTTACATTTAACAACCTATACATTTTCAGTTTGATTAAGTTACAGTTAACTGCGTCATACTCTGAACAGTATTTGGATAAAATTAGCCCACAACTTGTAGCTTATTCACACTTTTTATGATTGGTTAATTTACTGTTTCCATAAATGAATCTATCATTTTGAAGTATCCATTTTTATCTTTTGGTTTTTCCATTACATAGGAAGCGCCTGTGTGCAATGAGTTTTTCTTTAATTCAGCAGTAATGTATGTTGAATAAATCATGACAGGTATCTCTGAAAAAAAAGCAGTGTGTTTAATAGCTTCAAGGGTTTGTAGGCCCGTCATTACAGGCATATTTTGATCTAATATAATAAAATCGGGTAAATTATTATTTACCTTAAAATTTTCCAAAGCATCTATTATCCCTATACCGTTTTCTAATGGGGGTAATAATATAATATCATCTCTATCTTGTAAGAACACCGAAAAAAAGTTTCTATCATCGGCATCGTCCTCCACTAATAAAATTCTAAATTTATCCATACATCAATTATTATTTTTATTTAGAATTGGCAATAACAAATTAAATGTTGCTCCTTTACCTTTTTGGCTTACAGCATTTATTTTTCCACCGTGTTTTTCAATAATTTTTTTTGTGATAGATAAACCTATCCCGGCGCCTTCATAATCATCTTTAGAATTTAACCTTTCAAAAAGATTAAAAATGTTTTCAGCATATTTTGCATCGAAACCTATTCCATTATCCGTGATACTGATAATACAATATGATCCGGTTTTATCTTCATTGCTTTCCCAATTATTGGAGGAGATTATTTTTGAACTAATGTTTATTTCAGGTGCAATATTTACTCTACTAAATTTTAAAGCATTGTATAAAATATTCTGAAAAACCTGACGCATTTGCCCTCTGTTACACAAAATTGTCGGCAGATTTTTTGAAATGATGACAGCATTTTTTTCGCCAATTATTAATTCTAAATCTTCCTTTACTTCCTTTACAACATGGCCAAGATTTACATGGTGTAATTGTCCACTGCCTGATGATAATTTTGAATAATTAAGCATATCCACAACCAACGTTTTCATTCTTGATGCAGATGAAATAATTTTTTCTAAATAAATTTTGGATTCCTGAGAAATAGTTTTCATCTCATTATTGATAAGCATATCAGAGAACATGTAGATTTTTCTAAGTGGTTCCTGTAAATCGTGGGATGCTACCGAAGCAAACTGTTGTAGATCATGATTGCTTACCTCTAATGCTTTGTTTGACTTTTCTAAATCAGTGTTTTTAATTTCTATTAATTGTTGAGATTTTTTAAGGTCTGTAAGGTTGGTTACAATAATACTCAATGTTGATACATCTTCAATTTTTAAAGCTTTAATGGATAACAATACAGGAACTTCTTCATTTTTGGAAAACAAACATGCTTCGGTTTTACAATTGCGTGACCAGCATTTTTTAAACATCATTTCTACAGTTGTCTTAGTATCATCTGTTAGAAAAGATATAAAAGGTTTTCCCATTATTTTGCTTAAAGGCTTATGAACCATGGAAGCAAAAGTTATATTGCAATAGACAATTAATCCAGATTTATTTACTGTTACCGCTCCTTCATTCATCGTTTGTATAAATACTCTGTATGCATGATCAGCGGTTTGAAGGGTATACAATTTGTGCCCATCATCGTGTTGCACTACCAAGGCATCTACCTGACCTGTTCTGATAGCTTCTAAAGTTTCCTGCGCTTCGGTGAGTTGAAGTTGGAGACTGCTAATTTTCTTTTTATATTTTTCTATGGTTTTGTTACCCGTCATTTTATTCATTTATCCCCAGTGCTTTAATTACTTTTTTTGTTTCTGATAAATCACCTATGAGTTTTACAAGGGGTGAGGGGCTTTTTTTAATCAATAATGGAAGCGCTATTAGTTGTTCATCTTTTGCAATAACTTTTTCCTGATAAACATCTATTATTTCCAAATTATATTTATCTTTTAAATATTTTTCACAGATGCTTGTTATATTATTTACAGCTCGTAAAGAATTAGGAGACGTACCGGATATATATAGTGTAAACACATAGGTTGAAGGGAATAATTGATTATCATTAGCATGAACCTGTTTCATACTAATTTTTTAATGGTTTAATATCAAGCCCTACCAATACCTTGGCTTCATTTGATAAATCGCCAATAATTTTCCTGATTGGTGCTGGTACTTTTCTTACCAGTGTTGGTATAGCCAATATTTGATCGCCAGCGGCCAACTGCGGTTGCACCAGCAAATCAACTACCTCAAGCGTATACCTATCAGCCAAATGTAATTCACAATATTTTTTTAAATTCTCTAGTGCTGTAATAGATTTCAACGTATT
This sequence comes from Ferruginibacter sp., assembly GCA_031424845.1. Taxonomy (GTDB): domain Bacteria; phylum Bacteroidota; class Bacteroidia; order Chitinophagales; family Chitinophagaceae; genus Ferruginibacter. Next base: position 2,289 of record JANPIF010000502.1, on the reverse strand, counting down.
ACCTGCTATATACAACCTTAATTTCCATTTTTCTTCTTTTGGTTTTATTACGCTCTTTTTTTTAGCAACTGCCTTTCGTGGTATTTTACTTTCTTTTATCATTATGTTTATTTGATCGCTGTTCAGATAATTGTTTGCTGTTTCTGTCCATTATTTCTTTTTTAAGATCATCTTCTAAATATGCCTTATTCAATTCATCCTGTACTGATTCAAACTCTTCTTTTAAAGATGCTATTTTCGCTTCCAACACCATTCTTTTTCTATATATTTCTTTATCTTTTCTGCTAAGTGCATGTTCTTTTAATTCCTTGCCAGTAGCAATGTTTAATTGTTGGGCTATCCTTGCAGAACCAATCAACACACCATCAGGGCCCAACATTACATCCATAATTTCTATACCCTTATCTGTAATCATAAATTCTCTAACCTGATTACTGTGCTCCATTCCACGAGACTTCATCATGTAAATACCCCTGTTGCGTTCACCATTTGTTTCTATATCTCTTACCAAAATCCATGCATCTACTAATGATGATACACCTTCATCTGTTTGAACATTTATGTCATTATTATAAACTAAGGCCGTGAACATAACTGTTATGCTTTCTGATTGTAAAAAATCTATCAAACGAATTAAAATAGATTTTACTTCACTCATTGTTCCTATAGTAACCAGGTTAGTTATTGGATCTAATACAATACAGGTAGGTTTGTACTTTTTAATTAATTTGATCATCACAACCAAGTGCATTTCCAACCCGTGTGTTGTAGGCCTCGAAGAATGAATATGTAATAAGCCACTTGATAAATGTTCATCAAGATTTATTCCAATAGATTTCATGTTCCTCACTATCTGTAATGGCGATTCTTCAAAAGCAAAATATAAACATCTTTCTTTTCGCTTGCATGTTGCATCTGCAAAATATGCTGCAATACTTGTTTTACCGGTGCCTGACGTTCCTGATACCAGAATGGAACTACCTCTAAAAAAACCTTTTCTGCTCAACATATTATCCAAACTCTCAATCCCTGAGGTTACTCTAGCAGAAGATATTTCATTGCGTAGTTTTATGGATGTAACAGGTAAAACAGAAATACCTTCTTCGTCTATTAAAAAAGGGTATTCATTGGTACCATGTATAGATCCTCTATATTTTATAACTCTTAAAACCCTTGTAGATATCTGGTTACTTATTCTATGATCAAGCATTATAACACAGTCAGAAACATATTCCTCCAAACCCCTTCGTGTAAGAGATAATTCGCCTTTTTCTCCTGTAATAATTGCAGTAACGCCTTTGTGTTTTAACCACAAAAAAAGTCTTAATAATTCTGCACGTAATATGCCTTCGTTTTGCAATCCCGAAAATAAATTCTCAATGGTATCCAACATTACTCTCTTCGCCCCTATGCTATCTATAGCATGACCTAATCTTATAAATAATCCATCTAAATCGTACTCACCTGTTTCAGCAATTTCATTCCTATGAACTTCTACATGATCTAATTTTATCAGTCCATCTTTTTGCATTTTTTTTAAATCAAAACCCAAGGATGCTACATTCTGTTGTAGATCTTCTATTTCTTCTTCAAAAACCATTATTACACCTGGTTCATTGTATTGCAAAGCTCCTCTAATGATTATTTCTATACCCATAAGTGTTTTCCCTGCACCTGCAGATCCACAAATTAAAGTAGGCCTTCCTTTTGGAATTCCCCCCTCAGTAATTTCATCAAGGCCCATAATCCCAGTCAATGATTTTGCTAACCCTGAATTTTTTTTAGGAGTTCTATTTTTCGGTAATGCCATATATTGTTTAAATTTTAGAAAACTTATTTATGGAAAATGGCAACATTAAAATACAATGTGTAAAAATTTCCATACAGGTTTTCACAAAACTTATTCCAGAATAGTTTGATGTTAAATATCAAATTTGAAAATCAATTTGTGTATTCAACACAGACGTTTATAAAATATTAAAAAAATAAATTATTAATTAAATGGAATTAATTTATACAAATAGTAGAAAAGTTTCTACAACGTATTTTGAAATTTATTAGAAGATAATTTTAAATTTAATGGGATATAATTTTTTGTAGCTTCTTAAAACTGAGGTCTAAAACTTCATATTTTTCTGTGCTTTTCCATGTATAATGCCACCACTCAGATTCTAAGATTTTAAACCCATATTTTTCCATGATAGTTTTAAGCAAAATTCTATTTTCCCTAACAACAGTATCAAGTTTGTCTGTATAAGAATGATGAGCAAGTTCTGTAAAATTATCAAA
>JANPIF010000501.1:0-2674 GCA_031424845.1 Ferruginibacter sp. | reverse complement strand
TAGATTTCCTCTCCCTTTGGGGGAGATAGAGGGGGCTGGGGCTGACAACTTTCTTATGATACAAAAAACAACTCTCCAGTTTCTTGCCGATCTTAAAAAGAACAATACGAAAGAATGGTTTGAAGCCAACAGAAAAAGATATGAGGCCGCAAAAGAAGATATAAATAACAATACTGAAAAACTAATAAAATCCATAGGCAAATATGATGCGGATATAGCAGAATTACAGGTTAAAGAATGTAAATTTCGTATAAACAGAGATGTACGTTTTTCAAAAAATAAAGCACCATATAAAAGCAATATTTCGGCGATATTTTCAAAGGGAGGAAAAAAGGCAGATACAGCAGGTTTTTATGTGCACATTGAGCCAGGTGCTGCATTTGTGGCAGCCGGCTATTGGAGTCCTGAAGCAAAAAAACTTGCCAGTGTTCGACAGGAAATTGATTACAATTTAGATGAATGGAAAAAGATTCTATCAGCAAAAAAATTTAAAGAAACATTTACTGAAGGTTTATCGAAAGATGATACATTACAACGACCACCAAAAGGATACGATGATGAAAACCCTGCCTTAGAATTTTTAAAATTGAAAAGTTTTATTGTTACAAAAAAATTAACGGATACTCAATTGATGGATAATAATTTTGAAAAAACTATTGTAAATATTTTCACAGCAGTAAAGCCCTTTTTAGATTTTTTAAATACAGCGGAGTGATTTTTGTAAATTGTCAATAGTGAAAACTATCCCTCATATTTTCTATACTCTTATTTTTTAAAAACCTTTTCTTTTCTGTAAATGAATTGTACAATTGCCATTTGATGGTCTGCAAAATAAAACCCAATATCATGTCTGGTTAAAAAGATTGGTTTTACTACGTTCGCCTAAGTTCGGTATTGGACTGTTGTTCAAAAAATATGGTCAAACCAAAGTGCAGAAAAAGAATATTAGTAGTATTTATTCATCATCGTGAATTGTGGGCAAATCCTTATCAAAAAATGCAAACTCTGCATTATTTATTTTACCAAGATAATCTATGGCTAAATCAGCATCTTCATAATTGGCAAGTAAAAAAGTTATCAATGTGTCATTTTTTTGTTGTACCACAATTTGCAATTTTTCTTTAGAATGATTTAGCAAATTTTGTAAGTCATTGAAATAAATTCTCTTTATATTTTTAAAAGGTATGATCAAAGATATATCCATACCTAATATTGAAAACGTTTCATTTTCGATAGTTAAAAGTGCAGGTTTATTTAATCTTGCTTTGTAGTAAAAAGGAAAAAATATAATTAGTCCTATTAGAGAAATTGCTACAATTGTTTTCAACCATTCAGGTATTACTAACAAGTAATATGCTGTAGCCATTTCAGCCGATACATTTTTTGTGGGTAACATCAAAATGTAAAAAAGTAATATTATCAGTGAAAACACAATAACTAATCCATAAAGACCTTCACTGACATATGGTATTTTTCGTCTAAGAAATATTTTAAATTCTATGTTGTTCTCCATTTAATCAAGGTGAATTCGTTTTCAAAAAAAATAAGATATATACCTACAATTATTTATGTAAAAATTTATAGTAAGAACATTGAAAAACTATTCGTAATAAAAGATAGAATCCTAAAAACTTTCGATTAATGTAACTAACAACACTTTTTTTAAACGCTCCAGCTAACACTCCCATCCTTTTCATCTTTTACACTTATACCTATTGCAGTAAGTTGGTTTCTAATTTTATCAGATGTGGCAAAATCTTTTTTAGCCTTTGCTTCTTTTCTAATATCTATCAGCAATTCCATTATGTCTCCCATTTTGCCGGAACTGGCTTCTGTAGATGACTTTAAGCCGAATACATCTTCTAAGTAAATTTTAAAAGTTGTTTTTATTAATTCAAAAGTTTCAGATTTTAGGGAGCCAACAGATATCAATCCATCTTTTATAGAATTAATTATCGGGACAATATCAAAAATATTTGCCAGCACTTTTGCCGTATTAAAATCATCGTTCATAGAATCTGTAATGCCTTGCAGGGCATTCACAACCCGTTCTTCTAATTCAGCATCTAACTCGCCATTTACATATTGTAGTTTTTGTAAAATTTCATACGCATCCCACAATCTTTTCAATCCTTTTTCTGATGCTTGTAAAGCTTCGTTGCTAAAATCAAGCGTACTTCTATAATGCGTTTGCAACATAAAGAAACGTACCGTCATGGGTGAGTATGCCTTATCTAATAATGGATGCGAACCCGTAAATAATTCGTGCGGTAAAAAACCATTGCCGAGCGATTTACTCATACGTGTACCATTTACGGTAAGCATATTTGTATGCATCCAAATCTGCGCAGGACTTTCTTTAAAGCAAGCTTCATTTTGTGCAATTTCGTTGGTGTGGTGTGTAGCTGCAAGGTCCATTCCTCCGCCATGTAAATCAAATCTTTTACCCAGGTATTTATTGCTCATGGCAGAGCATTCAATATGCCAACCGGGGAAACCCATGCCCCAAGGGCTAGGCCATTGCATCAAATGCTCAGGCTTTGCTTTTATCCATAATGCAAAATCAAGTCTGCCCCGTTTTTCATCTTGTCCACCGAGGTCTCTTGTACCTTCCAGCAAATCTTCCAGCTTTCTGTTGGTAAGTATACCGTATGATTTTTCTTTGCTGTATTTT
>JANPIF010000500.1:0-3001 GCA_031424845.1 Ferruginibacter sp. | reverse complement strand
ACCTGTAATGATTCCTCAGAAGATGTAGCGCCCATAACGTACATTTCTAAAAGACCTGATGATATAATTTCTTGTTTTTCCACTTTATTGATATTGCAATAGTTTTCTTAATTCAATGATAGCCGAGCGCATTCTTGTTTTAACAGTACCAAGTGGAATATCCATTTCTTTAGAAATTTCCTCTTGGGTATAACCGTTAAAATACGCCAGGTCAATAATAACTTTTTGATCAGGTTTTAAATATTGTAATTGCTTACGTAATCCTATTGTATCAAACCTTTCAGAAGTAAAGTTCTTATCTTGATATGTAGTTACGGAATTTTCGTCTTGAGAGATTTTCTTTTGCTTTTTATATCCCTTACTTCTAAGAGTATCAATGGTTAAATTGCGGGTTATATTGATCATCCATGTAAATAGCCTTCCTTTACTATTATCATATTGTTTGAAATTATTCCATATTTTTAAGAAGGCATCCTGAAGTATATCTTCTGCAAGTTGGATGTCATCTACCATTCGCATAATGATTCCATTTAATGCAGCAGCATAATTATCGTATAAGTAAGAAAATGCATTTTGATCTTCATTTCGAAGCAATGCTATCAATTCTTCCTCACTGTATTTTGTATTTACTTGCAAAAAAAATCTGTTTAAGTTTTGTTTGGAGTTGTAAGATAATATCTTTTGGTAAAAAAAAATAATAATGTCAATACATACCCTCGAAAAATTGAAATTCCGTTTGATATATTTTAAAAGTTATGAACATGTTAAAGCACAAATAGTGCCGAATGGATCGATTAAAAGGAGAATACAATTAAATTTCCTTTTTCATAAACATACTAACACGAGTTGTATATTAAGACTTAATTTTGGGGATTGCTTAAACTGAAATTTTTAATGGATAATAATAAATTGCTCACCAATTGGCAAAAAAAATCACTGGAACGTACAAAGTTGTATAAAAAAATGCTGCACCGGGCAGATAAAAAAACAACTTTGCGAGCTTTGCCTGCGTTGGATGAAGAAGCTTATGAAAGTATCAACTGCCTTACCTGTGCCAACTGTTGCAAAAATTATTCTCCAAGGTTTAAAGCTACAGATGTAAAACGCATATCCAAAGTAATGCAGATGAAAGAAGGTGTTTTTATAGAAACTTATTTGAGGTTAGATGAAGATGGAGATTATGTGACCACCACAAAACCTTGTCCTTTTTTGGGAGAAGATAATTATTGCAGTATTTATGAAGATCGGCCATCTGACTGTGTGCGTTTTCCTTACACTGATGAAGATGTAATTATTAAACGCCAAGAAATAACTTTAAAAAACTCAACTTTTTGCCCAATCGTTTATTTTGTATTAGAAAAATTAATGGAGAAGAAATAACTTCTCAATAGACCTTCATTTTTCTTGATATTAAATTAATTTTTGAAAATGCAACATAATAATCTTCAATATTCATCTTTTATTTTTTTGCGTTTACTGCTGTAATTTCATCCCATGCTGCTTCTAAAGGTCTACTTATTCCATCACCTTTCCACTCCGGGGAGCCGGGAATTTCTTTAAGTTTTAAGAAATCAACTTTTGTCATTCCACTTGCAATGCTTTCAGCGGTTAATTTTAATACATTGCTTAGGTATTCTCTAAACAATAATATATCTGCTTTGTTTATGATGATTTCGTAACCAGTGGCTGCATGGCCGCAAACATAAGTGGTGCTATCTATAAATTTATTGGTAGCATCTGTAAGTGTTTTGATCCATTGGTTAATGTTGGCACCTGCACTTCTATCTACAAATGGGTGGCGGCGATTAAACACCAAATCGCCTACATGAACAATATTTGCTTTTTCAAAATGAACAAAACTATCTTCATTGGTATGGCCTGCCCCAAAATAATGCAGCGTTAATTTTTCTCCTTTTAGTTTTTTGCTCCAGTTAGTATCGTACGTTACATCTGGATATAATTGTTTGTCTTCATTTTTATTTTTAACTGCTGCCGTTTGTTGGTTCACTTTTGAATTAGCATGAGCAACTACATTTTTTGCCAACCCTTTAAATGCGATGTTACCTCCACTGTGGTCCCCATGATGATGAGTATTTACCAGCAATTCAAAAGGCTTTTTAGATTTTTTTTGTAATTCATCTATTAAATGTTTTGCAGTATCAGGAAACTGGCTATCTACCACCACAGTGCCTTTTTTGCCAACCATAAATAATATCGTTCCACCTTTTTCGGTAAAGACACCGATGGTATTTGTAAGCATTTTTATGTTGAAGGTGGGATCAGCCAAAAAAGAAGCCAATGTGCTTTTGCTTAAAAGTGCTAAGGCGCCAATGGTAAGTGTAGTATTTTTTATAAATGATCGACGTTGCATAATTTTTATTTTAATGAAAAGTTACGGATAAATATTTTAGAAGTTGCACCATCAATTTTTAATAAAAGTTGAAAAGATATTTTCAGCTGATGGGCTGGCGGATGGGAAGTAGTACCCCACAACGAAGCGAAGCGGAGAGAGGAGTACTACGGACAGCCGCAACAAATGTTGAATAAAGTTTGCAAAGATTGGAGCCCCAAAGTAATTTAGTATTCAATTTTTTTCAAATTTGGAAAACCAATCCATGTACCGACTACTACTAAAACAGACATTGCACCACCAAAAACAACAGCTGGTAAAGTACCCATCAATTTTGAGGTAAGGCCGCTTTCAAACTGACCAAGCTCATTGGAAGAATTTATAAAAATCATGTTGATGGAAGATACACGGCCACGCAATTCATCTGGAGTGTAAAGTTGAGAAATGGTACCACGAATGACAACACTTATTCCATCGCAAACACCTGCAACAGCAAGTGCCAAAAAGCTAAGCCAATAAACTGTGGATAAACCGAACACAATGATGAATATGCCAAAGCCGGCCACTGCTAACAACATTTTTATACCCTGTTTTTTCTTCATGGGAACGGCTAATAAAATGAGTACACTTACAAGCGCACCAATATCCATA
>JANPIF010000499.1:0-4077 GCA_031424845.1 Ferruginibacter sp. | reverse complement strand
TAAAAATGTTTCGATTAAGAAGTATAATAAATAGCCGCACAGAAAGCCGACTCACAAAGGCCTAGCATCATTTCTTCGCTAGTGTTTGCATCTTTGCGATAGTAGGGCAAAAATCTTTAATTTTTTATGTGATGGTAGCTTCTTCCTTTCCCGGTATTTGCCCTTTATCTGCTTCTTTTTCTTTTTCAATTGCGGGAATAGCGGTCTTGAATATTAAACCGGTATTAGCAGCATGGGTGGCAGCTTCTACTGTATTGTCTACAATTATCATTTCTACTTTATGTTGCTGCATGGACTCGGAAATTTCTACAGCAATTTTTTCCCTGTCTGCAAGTTGCACATCACGAATGTAGATGGCCAAAATTCGCCCGGGAAATTTTGTTACCACTTCCCGATAAATGGCCGGATCCTCTTGTCCGCTATCGCCAACCAGGACAAAATTTAAATGTGGGTATGCCTGCAAAATCTGTTCTATTTCTTTTAGTTTATGCCCCATATGGCCGCCGCCGTTTTCCGGCGTTTGGTTCAGACCAAAATCCCGGAGCAGCAAGGGCCCTTCCGGAATATCGTTTAGGTCCAGGAAATCTTTGAGTAGATCATATAAATTCCATGGGCTGCTACTCACATAGAAAAATGGATTGTTCCTTTTTCCATTCCTGCCAAGTTGCAAGGAACGATAGAATTCTGCAACACCGGCAAACGGTAATCTTGTTCTGGCATTGTGTAAAAAGGTGGTGCGGCTCATGGCCAGCAAATCTGTTGCACCCGTGCGGATAATGGTATCGTCAATATCACTGATAATGCCATATTCTGCATCGGGTGGGGGAATCATTATCTCTGCCTGTGCGGTAATTTCTTTTTCATGCGGAATGGGCGCATCCATTATTTGTAGGTGTATGGTGTGCCACAATGTTGCTTCCTCAATGGGTTGTTTGGTTGCAATTTTTAAAACAAAATACCCTTCCTCATCCGTGGTTACATCAAAAGTTTCTTCAGCAACAATTGCCTGTACTACTGCACCTGGTACTTCGTCACTTTCAAAACGCTTGTACATGTTCAGCAGGTTGCTTAATACTGTGTCTTTGTCGCCAGGCGCAGCAATCTTTTTATCTTGTAGCACCCTGCCTTTTATGTAAAGGGCTGAAGCCGTGCCGTAGCTGCGGTACGCAACGATTTGTAGGGGTTTATAACTGCCAAGACGTTTTTTAAAAGCAGTGACCAGTTCATCAAAATGATCATCGATAAGCGAAGCGTATTTTACAAAATAATTTTTCCATTGTGCCATAGCTTAAAAATAAAAGAAAACGAGTTAACAGAAGAGCAAAAACTACATGGTTTTTGTATTTATTTTTTTATTATTTGGTGTCTCCACTAAATGAAATACCATGCTAATGAGGTGTCAAAAATTAGTTGAAACGGTTGTGTTCAATCTTGCCTGCAAGCATAATCTTAATATATCGTTTGCAAAATGAAACTTGTTTTTAATTATTATTTCGGTTGGTAGGGATACCAACCGATAAGAAATATTAATTTTTCCGCGGGTCAAAGACAGGACCTTGGCAAATACTTGGGCTAATTTAGTTTTAAGTTTGGAGGGTGGACCAACAGCGGCAAAAGGGCATCGATCTGTTGCAGGATCAAGTGTTCATCAGACATCTTAATTACATTTCTTTTTTGTTTTTTATGATAAGTCTGCGCAGAAAAACCAAATCCCGCAATAAGCGGGAACAAATGTGCTTTACGCTTACGAACAGTTTTGTCTTTTTTATTTCAAGGACTGTTGAGTACCGAGTTTTTTTCTGATGCTGATATGGAGTTCTTTTTCGGCAACGTTTATCAGGGTATCCAATATTTCAGCTCGCAGTTCCTGATGAGCCATTTGCTTTTCAAGGGCAGCAATTTTTGTTGCAATACAGCATCATTACCGGAGGCATCCTGTTGCTTTTTTTTATCCTCTCTCCATAGGACTAATGTAATATTTCTGTTGAAGATCTGTGGGAGCAAGGTCATGAATACCCTGGTAAATCTGCACCCATTTGCAAATGGTTGTACGGCTGATGCCGTATTTAGCCTGCAACTTTCGATAGCCACAGCCTGTGATTAAATACTCCTATACCATTTGGACGTGCAGCTCCAATTTAGTCCATTTTTGATCAACCTATATCAGGACGAGACAGATACACCTCCCGCCGCAATTGCATGAAGCTGTTTGTTGTAGGCAGCCACTTTACAAGCGTACTTTATATTTCTTGAGTAAAGGGGGTAACTGGTCCCAAAAGAACTCTATGTCGTGCTTCTTAGCAAGAGCATCCAGTTCTTCGGGTTTAGGTGTTCTACCATTGATAAATAAATCAGTAAGCTGCTGCATATAGACTTCATGTCCGCCAGGCAGATACAGTTCTATAAATTTGGCCGGCACTTTTCCACTATTCCAAAAGCTATGTACAATACCTCTGGGTCGAAGATGCCAGCCACCTGCTTCAACTTTGAAAATTTCTTCACCCACCATAATCGTCAGCGTTCCTTGCAGTACCCTGCATACTTCGTCAAAGCTTTTATGCCTGTGTGGAACGGCACCCATGTAGCCAGGAAAAAGTGTGGTTTCGGCAGAGCCTAAGTTTCCTGCTGTTTGTTCTTTATTCAGTTTGAAAGTGATTTCATTAACAGCAATCTTTCCTTTTTTTCCTTTTCCAGGCGGAATGTATAATGGCTTCATCTCATCACCAAATGGTGCTTCATCCATGAGAGGTTGAGAGAAGGAACTCAACGGAATGGTTACACCGCTTACCATTGTAGCAGCCAATAGCTGCATTACCTTTCTTCTACTTAATTGGCTTTGTGTCATAGCTGGTTGTTTAAGGTTGCCAACAATGTTAGAGTATTGCTGCAGTTAGGGAATTGACCAATTGTCTGCCTGTAACTGAAGCTAAATTTATAATTAAAAATTTGAAGTTAAGAACTGATGCCCAACAGAATTCCGTCCGCTGAATCCAAAGTTTGGATATTGACCCGTCCTGACACTTGGCAATGCATTGTTAGCTGTATGGCTTTCTGAATGCAGAATAATTCTATTTCAATATTTTAAAAAGTTCCTTGTAAGTCCACTCATTACCATTTAAAAAGAAGTCGTAAGTCTTTTCCCAATCTTTTCCTTGCCCCCAACCAATCATAGAAGATATGATCTTAGTCTTTCCTGGAGCAGGTGAGACAAATTGAATAATTTCTTGTAGATTTTCATCTTCATCTTGAACTTTTTTAGTGAAATTATTATTGAGTTTAACTTTTAAAATTAAAAGTTCATTTTCCAAATAGCTTATGATTTTTAATTTTATTGAGCTGCTATCAGAAAGGGGTTTTGTTTTGTCATAATTGGTTATAATATATCCGCCACTTTTTAATTCGATATGCGCTAATGGAGCAATCCATTGAGAAAGTTTATCATTTTGCGAAAAGAATTTCCATACTTCTTTTTTGTCGAAAGGAACAACAATAGAAAGTTGAAGGACTTTCTCATAGGATTTATTGATATAAGAAGTGTTCTCAACTTGAGCTTCCGTAAAAAGGCTGGCAACTAAGCAAAGAATCAGAAAGAGTAAAGACTTTTTCATGATGTTCAATTTAAGGGGTGATTATAAACTTACAGCTAACGGGCAGGGCTTGCTTGCAGGGCTGGAATAGTTACTGTGTCCGCCTGGAACCACTGTTGATTAAAAATATAAAGTTGAAATTAAGAACTAAAGTTCAAAGTTGTTTGTCCAGCCCGAACTGAAGATTGGCTTTTTACTTGACCCGTCCTGAAAAAAGTTGTCTCGTTAATAATAATAATCCTGCATTTGGTTTACTAAGATAAATCATCCTGAATAAGGTTGATTAGAAAAGTTTTTTGCTGTGCGGTGGCAAAAAATATTTTCGTAGCCACCACAGCTAAAGAAGATATTTTTTTTGCGCCGGCCTGTTACAATGCTTCCATCTTTTCCTCCTTTTTTTTGGGGGAATAATAGTAGTTTTTCCAGCGCCTTATTTGCGGTCCTTTTTGCTCATGTACCACTGCCGGAATCTGATAATTTAAACTGCTGT
>JANPIF010000498.1:0-1934 GCA_031424845.1 Ferruginibacter sp. | reverse complement strand
AAGCCAAACATGCCATTGAAGGTGGTTCAGTTAAAGAAGATATGGTTGCGGCATGGAATAATTCGCCCACCATTGGTTCGCTTCGAATAATCTTAGATCTTCCTGCATTAATTATAAACTTACTCATTACTTACCTTGTTTATCGTGGCATAAAAGAAAGCAGAAACTTTAGCAATGTAATGGTTGTTTTAAAGCTTGCTGTAGTCATTCTAATTATTGGTGTCGGTGGTTATTTGGTTTTAGCAAACGGACTTACAGGTAATTGGTTGCCTGCAAATACAGATAATGTAAAATCGTTTATGCCAAATGGTTTTAGTGGTGTAATGGCTGCGGTGGCAAGTGTGTTTTTTGCATACATAGGTTTTGATGCGGTAAGTGTAATGGCGGAAGAAAGCAAAAATCCACAAAGAGATTTACCCAGGAGTATGATTTACTCTTTGGTTATTTGTACGGTTATTTATATTTTATTAACGCTTGTTTTATCTGGTGCAGTTAATTATAAAAACTTTGATGGAGTGGGAGATCCACTTGCATTTATTTTTGAATCTCAAAATTTGAATGTGGGTTGGATGCAGTTCTTGGTATCAATCGTTGCTGTTGTGGCTATGACCAGTGTGTTGCTTGTATTTCAAATGGGCCAACCACGTATTTGGATGAGCATGAGTCGTGATGGCCTTTTACCGCCTGCATTTCAGCGAATACACAGTAAATTTAAAACACCTTCATTTGCTACTCTTATAACAGGTTTGGTAGTTGGATTACCACTTCTATTTACTGATAAAACTTTCGTGCTCGACTTCACAAGTATTGCAACATTGTTTGCATTTGTGTTGGTTTGTGGTGGTATTTTGTTGATTCCTCGGAAAGAAAAACAACCCGGTAAATTTAATTTGCCTTATGTAAATGGTAAACTAATTTTTCCTGCTTTGGTATTTGGAACCATCTTAATTATAGCATTGTTTGCTAAAAGTTATTTCCCTGATAAGTTTGATTTTAGTCACGAGAAAAATATTAATGCCTTGGCTGCAAACATCCCTTCCACAGCATTTGATACCACTGTGGTTTCAAAAAGTTTAGAAAATGAAATTACTTCTTTGGCAAATAGCGATACTTTATTTAAACCATTACAAACTGCTTTTGCAACAGAACAAAATGCAGGTACAAAAGTAATGCTGTCAAAAAACTATATTAAAGATGCTAATACAACACAAAGTAAAACCATGAAAGTATCTGTGATAATATTTTGGATATTGATGATCATTTTGGCATTTTTGGCATTTGCAAAAAATTATTCACTCATACCTTTATTGGGAGTAAGTTCATGTTTATACTTACTTACTGGAATGACTTTAGCAAACTGGCTTTGGTTTGGAGGCTGGTTAGGCTTAGGCTTAGTTGTTTATTTTTTATATGGTTTTAGAAAAAGTAAATTAGCAAACTAGGATTGTCAATTGTGAATAGTGAATTGTGAAATGGAAATTTTTGAAAGCGTATACTTTATTTTTCAAAACAAATTTTCTTTTAGTATTTCCTTAAATAAGAAAGTAACTAAGTTAATTTTATGATTCTATTTTTTTGAGAAATCGTATTTTTGTAGAAATTTTAAAAAAAATCAAATAAATTAAACTGATTCCGCCTTAAAGTAATTTAAACGACTCATGGACCAACCTGATTTTGATACTTCAAAAATGCTTAGAGTTGGGGTAAAAGGTGGGGGCTGCAGCGGAATGACATACGTATTAGACTTTGACAGCAGAAAAGAGAATGATGCCATTTATGAAAAAGATGGAGTCAATTTTATCATTGATAACTCGCAAAGCATTTATTTATTTGGAATGGAAATAGAGTGGGAGGGCGGCTTAAACTCTCGTGGCTTTACTTTTAAAAATCCAAATGCAAGCAGTACTTGTGGGTGCGGAACTAGCTTTGCGGTG
>JANPIF010000497.1:0-12987 GCA_031424845.1 Ferruginibacter sp. | reverse complement strand
CATCATTACCAACTGCCGTTCTGTAGCACGAAAATTAACGGCGCCACCAATAGGTCCTAAGTCGTGGTGTAAACAAACACCTTTAAATTTCAATGGTTGACCATTTAGAAAAAAGCCCTTGTCTTTATCAAAACGGATTGTTCTGAAACCGAAAACAGTTTTGTATTCATCTTGCTGTTCTTTGCCTACAAATAATTTTGATATCGCCGAATACCGTGTAGGCGTATTTACACTCCACAACCTGGGTTGTTTTACTTTTATGGTTTGGTTGAACAATAATTTTCCATCTTTATTATTGTTTGAAGAAATGCTGCCTACTTTATTTCCGGTTGCATCAAACAGTTCTGTTACCAATGTTATATTTGAGTGATTCATTGGCTCGGTATCAATGGTAGTTTTGATATTAACCTCAGCAATTTTTTCTGTTATGATGGGAGTAGTAATAAAAGTGCCCCATTGAGCAATACGTACCGGAGAAGTTTTCACCAATCGAACATTCCTGTATATTCCTGCACCCGAGTACCACCGGGAAGATTCTGTTTTGTTTTCCAGCTTTACTGAGATTATATTTTCCTTATCAAATTGTATGAATTTAGAAAGTTCAAAAGAGAAAGACGAATAACCATACGGCCATTCTCCAATGTATGAATCGTTTAAATAAACTTTTGAGCGGCTCATGGCGCCATCAAATTCTATAAAAATACGTTTGCCAATATCAGCCTTTGTTATTGGTAAAAGCTTGCGGTACCAACCAATACCAAAGCAAGGCAAAGCCCCGGTTCGTCCTGTTCTTAGTTTTACTGTTTTTTCGCCATCTTCTACCACCAGCACTTTTTGTTTGTCAATGTTCATGTCAAAATTCTGTACCACTGCCCAGTCGTGAGGTATGGTTACTTTTTGCCATGCAGCATCATTTATTGCTGTTAGTGTTGATACATTGATGTCGTTATTTATAAAACGCCAGCCGGTATCAAGTGACATTACATTTCTGTTTTGCACTTGTGCATCAACACATAAACAACTATGAAAAAGACCAACAATAAATATTAATTTATGCATACTACACAGTTAACTATTTAAATAATAATCCAATTGTTCTTCTACAAGCTTACCTATTTTATGCCACATCCGTTTGTTGCTGCAATACCATATTATTTCCGAAAATGGAAGGCAGTTTTATTGTCGCAAACAAATCCACTTCAATGAAAATGAAAGCAAGAAATAAAGCCAGTTATTGAACAATTTTTTTAATCATTTTTTCTTTTAATTTTTTAGTCTCAACTAAATCCGGTTAGAAGATTTATTTATTTGATGATTGTTGCAGTTTTGCAATACCACCAAATTTTAGCAGCAACCACCCCACAGGATGCAGAAAAGCGATTATTAAAAACCAACTTGCATATCCTGTTCCCTGAACTAAATTTAAAATGGGAGATAGTACTGCCTGAAAACCTTTGTCAAGAAAACCCGAGGCACTGGAAACCGGACCCGAGACCATCGCTTTCACAATCATATTCATGATGATACCACCTATTGTACTGCCTGCCGCTACTATGCTGAAGACCGTGCCCAATGAATGATTGGGTACAATATCTACAACAATAGAGCTAAGATTGATTAACCAAGCCAGCGATGCCAATACTATAGCCGATGAAATAATTAAAGACAAATTCAAGCCTGTAACCTTGCTAATGAATGGAGCTACCGGCATGATGCAGGCGCATAAAAGCATTACGCTCATCCTGCTTTTTACAGGCAACTTTCCATTTTTTATAAACCTTCCTGAAACCCAGCCACCAAACAAACTGCCTACACCGGCAGCTGCATAAATAACCCAGGTAATTTTTAAATCATCTTGCGATAAATTTCTTTCAGACGATAAATATTTGGGAAACCAGAATTGAAAAAAATACCATACCGGATCAGTAATTAAACGGGCAAACAACAACAGCCAAGTACCACGAAATGTCAATACTTTTTTCCATGACCAGCTTTCAATTTTTTCGCTTGGTTTTGTTTCAGTTGCTTCTCCATCTTGCTCAATATATTCTAACTCTTGTTTTGTAATGAACTTGCTGTCTTTAGGTTTTCTATACAGCAAAAGCCAGGGTACGATCCACAGCAATCCTACAAAACCGGTAATGATGAATGCAAGGCGCCAACCTGTACCCTGGCCTAACCAGCCTGCAACTGCTGGTAATTTATCTACATATGCATAGGTAGCTAAGGGTATTACAACATAAGGAGCAACAGTGGCGCCGATGGTGGCACCCATGGTATATAAACCAATGGCAAATGCTCTTTGTTTGGCTGGAAACCATTCTGATACTGCTTTTGAAGCTGCGGGCCATATACCTGCTTCGCCCAATCCAAGCATAAAACGATAAGCTCCAAGAGATGACATTCCTCTTGCTGCGGCAGTAAGCATGTTGGATATTGACCACCATATTACAAAAACTAGTGTGCCATTTCTCGTTCCGATTTTATCAATAATTCTTCCCGAAATGATGTAACCAAAGGTATAAGCAATCAAAAAAATATTTACAATGTTGGCGTAATCACCATCATTCATACCCAGGTCTTTCTGAATGGTAGGAGCCAATGCAGACAGGGTTTGCCTGTCAATATAATTGAGCACGGCTGCTGTAAACAACAACCCCACAATCCACCAGCGCATTCCAGTAACTTTTTTAATCATAGGGGATAATTCAAATATTCAATGACTATAAATACTCCTATATTTTTTTATTCCTTTACATTTATAACAAGCTGTCGTATATCATCATTCCTTCTTTATTCTGTATCACTATACGGCTTTTAGAACCTACTTTTTTAATGCTCATTTCCACCTTGTCGCCGGGTTTTATTTCCCGTATCGGATAACTCATCGTTACTTTATCTCCCTCCATAATTTTTAAAATGTGATTGCTGATGGTATATGAAGGAAAGCCTGCTTTTGCAGTGATGGTAATGTTGTTTTTTTCAATGGCAACAGTAACGGGTGATAATTCTTTTTTGAAAGCGCCATACAATGCCCTTGGTTTACGGTTAGCATCTACAATGCCCCATGGTCTGTATCCATCTTTATTGGTGCCGGAAAAACGACTGAGATAATCATTAAAACTCCAATAAGAAAATCCAATCACATAAGGGTGTTTGTTAATCACATCTATTACTCCTTTTAAATGATCAATCCTTACCTGCTCATTTTTTACCTCATCTGAGCGCATGCCTGTTTCACTGATAAAAATCGGTTTATTAGGATACTTCGCATGCAAGGCACTTATGTTTTTATCCAATCCTTCTATTGCTGAATAATTGTTGAAATTTAAAAAATCGCAATACCTAAAACCGTCGTGTGGCAACTTGAGGTTAGCTGGGTTAACTGCCGTGCCTATAGCTACAAATGTTAACAACCTTGTTGTATCCAATAATTTATATTGTTCAAACTGATCCCTCGTAAATTCATCGCCTTCAGGAGTCCAGCTTGCATATTCATTACCAGTACTGTAAGCAACAATGGATGGACTGTTCCAAAAAGCTTCTACCATCTCCTTCATTTGAGATTCAAAATCATCTTTCACTTTTTGGCTACTCATTAATACAGGACTTATTTGCCAGTTAGGTGTTTCGGCAATGAGTAAATATCCATGCTCATCGGCCCATTTGAAAAAATGTTTGCTTACCGGTGTATGGTTCATTCTTGCGAAAACCATGTTGCCGTTCCGCTGCTGTTCCATGTCTGTTTTTGCAAGTACGGCAGGTTCGGTTGAGCCATATATTGGATGATCTGAATGACGGTTACTGCCTGCCAACCTTATTGGATTTCCATTTAAAAGCAATTGTGTACCCACCGCTTTAAACTCCCGTATTCCAAAATAAGTTTCATATTGATTGATTACTTTTTTTTCTACATCAATGGTGCTTGTAACATCGTAGAGGTTGGGATTGTCAAAGTCCCACAACAATACTTCGCTTGCAGATAAATCGTATTGCTGTATGATTTTTTCAATGGTAAACGCTTTTATGTTGATGGATTTTTCCGCTGCATTTCCAAGCTGAATCTGCAAACCGGATGTTCTATTTTTTATTGATGGCTTTAATGTAATGGCAGCATCTGTGAGCGATCGGTTTTCAATCCATGTAATAATTTTTACCTGTGCTTTACCGGTTTTTAAATCTGGTATTGATTCTATTTTTTGATTTTTAATGTAAACTTTATCTGTAATCAATAAAGTTACATCTCTGGTGATGCCCCCATATTCGTACCAAGGGAAAAATTGTGCTGATGGATTATCACCCATTCTTGCACCGGGTACCGTTAATTCAGTCCATGAATTATCTACTTCAACAGCAATAAAATTTACTTGATTGTATTTTATATGCTTTGTAATATTTACGGTGAACGGTGTGTAGCCGCCAACATGAAAGCCCGCCAACTCGCCATTGATGAAGATGCGGCATTTGTAAAAAACAGCTTCGAAACGCATTCTAACTAATTTATCTTTTGCGTCTTCAGCCAGCTTGAATGCTTTTCTGTACCATCCTTTACCAACAAAATTGTAGCGTATATCTGTACTCCAACAATGAGGGACTGTTACTTTATCAAACTTATCGGGCGAAAATGTACTGTCTTTTTCATTGTACTTCCATGGCTGGTCCCACCCCATTGCCTCGCCTTTTGATAGCGGGTCTAATGCAAAACTCCATTCTCCATTCATGGAAATTTCCTGTGTCTTTGCAGTAAAAGTTACAACAACAGCAATGAGTAATAATAGGAGCCTATTTATTTTCATAATTTATAATTAATAGCATCTTACTTCAAAAAGCGACACAGGTGCTGTGTTGTCTGAGTTGGAGATGTTGATTTTTAATTCTGTTACATTAATCGGTTTATCAAAATGAATGGTACGATGCGCCAGGTAGTTTCCTGAAATTTCACCAACCAGTTCATTGTTGCAGTTGTACACTTTAACTTCATCTGCACAGAAAGGCATTTTTGCTTCGGGGTTTAATAACAATACAGATTCCAGCGGATGGTCATCATCAGCATCAAAGAATAATTCTACTTTACTGACCAATTGTACTTCTTGCCAAACTATTTTTATCTGAACATTTTTTTTATCATAATCGGCCACCCACGCATTGGTACTTTTTACAGGTCTTTGTATTCCATTTCTTAAATGTTCCGGTGAAAATGCCTGCAATGGCGGTTCAATCTTCATCGCTATATTTTTACCATTTGGTCTCCGCTGCGGACACCAAAATTCAAATGCTTCTACTCCAATATCACCCGTGGGTTCTTGCTTTCCATAGTTTGAAACAGCCACATTTATCGAATTGAAAACGGAAAGTAAACCGGTAATTCTTTTGTCACTTATTGCGAGTTCCACATCTTCATTGCTCATAAAACATACAAATGCATATTGCGTTTCATCAAATGAATGATCAAATTCAATGGAATATTCGTTGGTGCCTGGTATGATGTTGAAAGCTCTAGTAGCAACGGTTACATCGGGTGTATGATTAAATGGTTTACTGCTTACTCGAAGTTGTACTGAAAGCGTTGTTTGTTTTTTTGCCTTTGCCCAAAACTTAATTGTTGGCATTTTATGATTACCTACAGGCAGCATTTGCGCTGTTGAAAACTGCAGTTGTTGCCACTCTTCGGAGTGTGGAATGTGAGAAAGTGATAAAGTGGAAGTGGCTTCTATACGAAGTGCTTTTTGCACAAAGTCATGGGGGTCGTTCAAATTCAATCCGGGAATATGATGACCTGTTTTCATCAGTTCTGTCTGCAAATCGTTGATGTATTGCTCGCCAATATTTTTTGGAAGTGTGTTGTATTTTTTACACAAACTGGCTGCAATGGCAACGGCCTGGCTACCATGTGCACAGGTTGCCATTACCCTGGTAGACCCAAAAGCAACATGCGTTGCGCTGATGATGCGCCCTGCCAGAAAAAGATTGCTGATATTGCGGCTGTAGTAACAACGGTAGGGGATGCCATAGACGCCTTTTGAGTGCCATTGATTACATCCTTTCATTTCACTAAACACGCCATCGGCAGGGTGAAGATCTACACTCCATCCGCCAAATGCCACTGCATCTTCAAATGTGGTTTGTTCAATAACATCCTGTTGTTTCAATATATAATCTCCTTCAAATCTTCTGCTCTCTCTTTTACCAGGCACATGGCCAACCCACTCAAGTGTAAGGTTTTCCGCCTCGGGAAAATTACCTGAGTTTTTAATATAGTCCCACACGCCATACACCACTTTCCACAATTGCCATTTTATGTTTTCTGTTTCATGTACAGTATCCAATCTGCCACCATATTCAATCCACCATAAGCGGCAGCCAATATCTTTTGTATTAAAACTTTTGTAACGTGGAATTTCTTTTGAAACATCAATAGCAAAGGAGGGTGCTACATATTTTACTTTTTTGCCGGTATCTTTTGAGTAGAAGTAAATGGAGTGACCCAACAGTTCGCCATATTCGGTTGATGGAGCAAACTTTTCTCCAAACTCATCTTTTGATTCAGCCCCCATTCTGAAAGCGGCGCCGGCAAGAAAACCAACAATTCCATCGCCTGATGCATCACAAAATAAGGGAGCATGTAACTCATAAGAAATGGAGTTCTGTGGGCAAAATGCTTTTACTGACTTTATCGTATCAGCATCTTTCTTTTCAATGTCGTACACTGCAGTGTTTAACAACAGGGTAATGTTTTTTTCGAGGAATACTTTTTCAAGCAGGATGGTATCAAAAATCAATGCATTTCCTTCAGGATTTCTGTAGCCATTCTCCAATAAAATTTCATTGATCACGCCTCCTTCTCTTGCCCAGCGGTTATTGTTTCCCATGTGAGAAGTCGCACCCAATATCCACAAACGAACTTCGCTGGAGGCATTGCCACCCAATACCGGCCTGTCTTGTATTAATGCTACTTTCATATTTGCCCTGGCCGCAGTTATGGCACAACAAGTACCCGAAAGACCACCACCAATAATTATGAGGTCTGCCTGTATATTTTCAGTTTTTAATGCTCTTTTTAATGAAGGTGATGCTGTAATCATATTAATATATTCAAGCAATTAACGGCAATGCAACAAGAAAATGCATTCTAAAAAAAGGGATGCAAATTATGAGGAGCAACCGTAGAAATAATAAATCAATCGATTGAATTATTATTTCAATCGATTGAATGAAATTAATATTAATTTTACTTATTCCAAAAATCTTTTTCTTTTTATAAACAATGTTTAAAAAAGCTACGTTAAAGGATATCGCAAAAGAATTGAATATTACTGTTTCGGCAGTTTCAAAAGCTTTGAGTAATCATTCAGCAATGAGTGACAGTACAAAAGATTTGGTAAAAAAAACGGCTGAAAAACTGGGTTATCAGCAAAATAGGATTGCACTTTCTCTAAAGACAGGCAAAAGTCATATAATAGGGGTGATGATACCCAGTGCTGATAAATTATTTTTTGGTTCTGTGGTGCATGGCATTGAAAAAATAATTAATCCTTTAGGATTTAATTTGCTCCTGTTTCAAACAAATGAATTGCCTGAATATGAAGTAAAAGGAATTGATACTTTTTTGCAGGCAAATGTAGATTGTATTATAGCTTCCATAGCAAAAGAAACCACACATTATGAGCATTATGCAGAAGTAAAAAAACGAAATATTCCGCTCATCTTATTTGACCGTGCAAAAGAATCTTTAAGGGTACATTCTGTAACCATTGATGATTACAGGGGAGGCTATATGGCTACAGAACATTTAATAAAAAAAGGGTACTTACATATTGCACATATAGCAGGTCTGCAGCATGTACAAATCTTTAATGATAGATTGAAAGGATATAAAGATGCAATGCTGGCAAATAAAATGCCTTACGATGAAAACATGGTGTATTATGGAAAAAACTCAATAGAAAGTGGAGCAGAGGGGATGAAACACTTATTGGATAACAATGATAAAATTGATGCGGTATTTTGTGTAGAAGATTTTTCAGCATTGGGTGCTATGCAAACTTTAAAAGAGCGGCATATAAAAATACCTAAGGAAATGGGGGTTGTGGGCTTTGCAAACGAATCGTTTGGTAAATATATTACCCCTACGCTCACAACCATTGACCAGCAAACCATAAAGATGGGTGAAGAGGCCGCTAAACTCTTTATTAAGCTAATGGATAGTGATAATATTTACGGTGAAATTGAGTCTGTTGTGTTACAGCCCATAATTGTAGAAAGAGAATCTACAAAAAGAAAGTAGCAGAAAATCCTTATTCATTATGACCGAATTTTAAAAGCAGACATCAGCATGTTTTATTTCAATGGAATGTTATTCAATTACAAAAATTTATTTCATTTCATAATTAGCATAGTCACATAGTTTATAAAATATTTTTTTATTCACTTTAATGAAATTTTACAATGAAAATTATTTTTCTATTCCTTATCAGTTTAACCATTAATATTATTCACCCTCAAATTTGTCTGGCGCAGCAATTGGCAAAAAAGTTTACAGACAAACAAACACCAAAAGATGCTGTTCCTTTTGTGAATTATGACAGTGTTTCAAAAGAAAGTCTTAAAAATATTTGGACTGTAGAATTTTCAGATGAGTTTAATGACGGTGTTATTGATAACACTAAATGGAATGTGGAAACGTCTGTAAAAAAGCGCACGGATATTACGCTTTTTGCGGATAAAGACCAGCTGGAGGAAAAAGATGGTAACCTTTACATTTATTATCGCAAGTCCAACATCAGTGATACGGCATACAATGTTGGAAGGTTTACTTCCCAAAAAAAATATGCTCCTGTTTATGGTTTTTTAGAATGTAGAATGCATGTTGTGAAACCAAATGGTCATCAAACAGCCTTTTGGATGATGCCTGAAGGCAATGGTATGAAAACAAACGAAGGGGTGGATAGTACTGCAAATGATGGTGCTGAAATAGATATCGTTGAGGCTACAAAAGCAAATGCCTTTTCTTTGGGCCTGCATTGGGATGGATATGCTAAACCTGCACATAAGTCGAACGGCAGGCTAATAAAAGCACCTAATATGCACGACACCGAGTATCATATTTATGGCTTTGAATGGACGCCAACTTTTCTGAAATTTTATTTTGATGGCAAAGTTGTAGCTACTATGACTGACCCTAAACTAATACCGCATGTTGCTGAGTTTATTTATTTTTCAGGAAGTTGTTTTGGAAAAAATGATTGGGTAGATGGAGATATACGCAAAAATGAATTTATCCAGAACGGCAATACAGACAAGGCTTATATTGATTATATACGGGTTTTTAAAAGTAAAAATTAATAACACTTATCAATATTTTTTGTAAGTAAACATTTTATTTAATCTATAAAAGCAACTTTATTGTAGGAGAAAAAATATTTTTCAATTCTCAAAAAAACATTTGTACACCGTTTTCATTTTGGTGGTCGGGAAGTTTTTCAAATAAATTGACAAATAGATAGGAAGTAGGTCAACCTTCCATTAAAAGCTGGTTATGCATCAATTAAAATAACGGGAAATGCTATAATATAAAATGAATTGTTTTATACTATTTGTATTATTCTTTATAAATGTTAGTTTAAAATCTTTGATCTGAAAATTAGGATTCATGAAGTAATAAAGGGATCGATTATTAAAAATATCGAAATTATAATTTCCGCTACTTCCTCAACATTTTTTTAAAAAAATTATCCCAACACCTCCATCGCCTTTTTCACACTTCCATTTTTCAATAATAAATCTTTAGCCTCTTCATAGTTTTTTATACCGCTTTTTTCCATCAGCATTTTCGTGCCTCTATCAACCAATTTTTCGTTGGTAAGTTGCATGTTCACCATTTTATTTCCTTCCACTCTGCCTATTTGTATCATTACAGAAGTGGATATCATATTCAATACTAATTTTTGTGCAGTACCACTTTTCATTCTCGTGCTTCCTGTAACAAATTCAGGACCTACAACCACTTCAATAGGAAAATCTGCATGTGCACTCATAGGTGAGCCGGGGTTGCACGATATAGAACCAGTGGTAATATTTCTTTTTCTGCATTCCTCCATAGCGCCAATTACATAAGGTGTGGTGCCGCTTGCCGCTATTCCAATCACTACATCATTTTCATTTACATTGTGTGCCAGTAGATCTTCCCAGCCATCGGTCATACTATCCTCTGCATTTTCAATAGCTTTTTGTATGGCTTTTTCTCCACCCGCAATTAAGCCAATTATTAAACCGTAAGGCATACCAAAAGTTGGCGGTATTTCGCTAGCATCTAAAATGCCCAATCTGCCACTTGTGCCTGCACCCATGTAAAATAATCTACCACCAGCCAGCATTTTATCTGTAATTGATGTAACCAGTTTTTCTATTTGTGGAATAACCTTGGCCACCGCTGCCGGCACAGTATCATCTTCTTTATTTATGTTTGTCAGTAAGTCATGCACACTCATTTTTTCCAGGTGGTTGTACTCGCTTGAAGATTCTGTTACTTTTATAAAATCTGACATATTATAACTTTAAAATTCGTGAGTTGCAATTTACGTTATTCAAATTTTAGTTCAGTTTTTCTAAAAATAATTTATAAGACTGTAACACTTTGTAATTTTTAAGACCAACTTATATAAGATTTAATAAATCTCTCCCTTTATGAAGTGCCGCCGACCTAAGAAAAAAAGCGTTAAGAAAATTTGAATGTTTGTCGTTAAGAAATGAAATCAATGTTACAAATGCTAGTATTTGCACAAATGTTGTAACTGATTTCATTTTAGACAAACATTCAAATTTTTAGCTTTTTTTCTTAAGTCTTGATTTTTTTTGTTACTTTTTTTTATCAAGAAAAAAAAGTAAGTATAGCTTGTCATTATAATTAAGCGTTTGGTAATAAAAATAATAAACTAACTCAATATTATTACTCAATTATATCCTAATACCAAAAAAACCACTAAATTTATCCGCATACAAATTCAAGTTTTTTTCAATTAAATTTAAATATGGCTACAACTCTTTTATCTCCACACAGGTTATTATCCTTCGAAAAAATTGAAACAACTATTTATCCTTCCATGGAAGAAGTTTGTAATGCAGTAGCAGATGAAATCGCTGTATTAATAAAAGCAAAACAAGCGTTGGGCGAAAATGCAGTGCTTGGTTTGGCAACAGGTGCTACACCCAAAAAAGTTTACACAGCCCTCATTCGTTTACACAAAGAGCAAGGCTTAAGTTTTGAAAATGTAATAACATTTAACCTCGATGAATATTATGGGTTACACCCGCAGGCCATACAGAGTTATCGCCGCTTTATGGATGAAAATTTGTTTAACCACATCAACATAAAAAAAGAAAACTGCTTTATTCCGCAGGGCGATATTGCGCAGGAAGATGTAAAAAAGCATTGTGAAGATTATGAAAAAACAATGGAATTTTATGGCGGTATCGATTTTCAAATATTAGGTATTGGTAGAAACGGTCACATTGGTTTTAATGAGCCGGGCAGCCATGTAGCTTCTGTTACCCGTTTAATTACGCTAGATAATCTTACCCGATTTGATGCAGCGTATGAATTTGGTGGTCTTGCAAATGTACCCCGCAAAGCCATCACAATGGGTGTAGGTACCATTATGAAAGCAAAGCGAATTGTGTTGCTTGCTTGGGGCGATAGAAAAGCAAATATTATAAAAGAAGCCGTGGAAGGGCCGGTTACAGAGTTTGTGCCAGCCTCCTATTTACAGGGCCATCACAATGTACAATTTGTGTTGGATGAAAGCAGCTCTGCAGAACTTACCCGTATAAAAACACCTTGGCTTACTGATGATGTTTTTTGGAACAAAGCCATGATAAAAAAAGCAGTAACGCATCTTGCATTTGCTTTAGAAAAACCAATTTTAAAACTCACCAACAACGATTACAACCAAAATGGCTTAAGCGATTTGCTTGCATTATATGGACAGTCGTATGATATGAATATTGAAGTGTTCAATGATCTGCAACATACCATTACCGGTTGGCCTGGCGGCAAACCAAATGCAGATGATACACACAGGCCCGAACGTGCAGAACCTACCAAAAAAAGAGTGATCATTTTTAGTCCGCACCCAGATGATGATATCATTTCTATGGGTGGTACTTTTCAGCGCTTGGTAGATCAGGGGCACGAAGTACATGTAGCCTACCAAACAAGCGGAAATATAGCAGTAGCCGATGATGAAGCATTTCGCTTTATTGAATTTGTAAAAGATTATAACCAGCAATTTGGCATAAAAAGTACTGAGGCAGAAAAGATGTACGATGATGCCATGGCATTTTTAAAAATAAAAAAGAATGGCGAAAAAGATATTGATGCATTGCGCCAGGTAAAAGGAATCATAAGACGAGGCGAAGCAAAAAACACCTGCCGTTTTGTAGGCATACCACAGGAGAATGCACATTTTTTAAACCTCCCTTTTTACGAAACCGGCCTGGTAGAAAAAGATGATATTGGCGAAGCAGATTTTAAAATAATTGCCGATTTAATTGATACAATAAAGCCACACCAAATTTATGCCGCCGGAGATTTGGCAGATCCACATGGTACACACCGTGTATGTTTAGAAGGTGTGTTTGAAGCCGTAAAAAGATTAAAGCAAAACGATTACATGAAAGACTGTTGGCTGTGGTTGTACAAAGGTGCATGGGCCGAGTGGGATATTGATGTAATAGAAATGGCCGTACCCATGAGCCCCGACCAGGTACTAAAAAAACGCAATGGTATTTTTAAACACCAAAGCCAAAAAGACGGCGTAGTTTTTCAAGGCGCAGACAGCCGGGAGTTTTGGAAACGTGCCGAAGATAGAAACCGTGCCACCGCTGAGTTGTACAACAAACTAGGCCTGTCCGAATATGCCGCTATTGAAGCGTTTGTGAGGTGGAGGTTTTAAATTCCCCTCCCATGGAGGGGTGGATGCCGTAGGCAGA
>JANPIF010000496.1:0-5476 GCA_031424845.1 Ferruginibacter sp. | reverse complement strand
GGCTTGCCTTCTCTACCTGTTTTTGTATTTACAACAATAACACCATTTGCACCTTTAATACCAAATACTGCTGTAGATGCTGCATCTTTTAATACACTGATACTTTCAATTTCATTGGGATCAATATCACCAAAACTACTACGCTCAACACCATCTACAACTACTATAGCAGCATTGTTATTATATGTGGCAGAACCTCTGATAGCAATTAACGCCTCGTTATTTCCTGGTTGACCACTACGCTGTGTAGCAGATAAACCGGTAAGCCTACCTGCAAGGCTGTTAGTAATATTTGATGAAGGGGATTTTAAAATTTCTTTACCACTTACTGTTGTTATAGCACTTGTTATATTTGATTTTTTCTGCGTTCCATATCCAATAACCACTACTTCGCTTAAACCTTTAGAAGCTTCTACCAGAGATATATTTATAGTGGATAAATTTCCTATTTCTACTTCTCTGTTTTCGTACCCTACATAGGTAACCAGTAACGTATTGGAAGAATTTGTAGAAACATTTATTGTAAATGTGCCGTCAGCAGAGGTTTTAGTGGTAACAGATGAGTTAACAACCTGTACTGTAGCACCAGATAATCCTTCATTGTTTCCTGATGATGAAACTTTGCCGGAAATAATTTTTGTTTGTGCAATAGAATACATGGCACATAATGAAGTAAAAATAAAAAGTAAAAGTTTCTTTTTAAACATAGCAATCGTATTTGTTATAAACCGTGAAGTAGTAGAGACAGTAATTTGCATAAAAAAAATTCAATAGATATGATTAAGTAAATATTTATTTACTACAACGTTTTCGTTAATTTTCGTAAAGAGTAAGATAATTACAATACTTTTATTTTAATTTTTTTATCATAACAAAAAATTTCAATGAACCTTAAACAATTAGCCGCAGCCCTAGGTTTATCTATATCTTCGGTATCAAAAGCGCTGAGAAACAGCCATGAAATTAGTGCTGTTACCAAAGAAAGAGTGCTTGCAAAAGCTGCAGAATTAAATTATGAGGCTAACCCTTTTGCCAGCAGTTTACGAAAACAAAAAAGTAAAACCATTGCAGTAGTAATACCAGAAGTAGCTAACAATTTTTTTGCATTGGCCATTAATGGAATAGAATCTATAGCCCAGGAAAAAGGATACCATGTATTAATTTATCTCACACATGATGATGCAAAAAAGGAAATAGCAATAACAAAACTGTTACAAAATGGAAGAGTGGATGGAATTATGATGTCGCTTTCCGGACAAACAAGCGATACCAAACATTTAGAAGAATTAAAAGAAAAGAAGATTCCACTGGTTTTTTTTGACAGAGTTGCTGAAAATATAGATGCGCCAAAAATAACAACAGACGATTACAACAGCGGTATAAAGGCCACACAACATCTTATTGATCAGGGATGCAAAAGAATTGCTTTTCTCTCCATATCTCACAACTTATCTATAAGTAACAAAAGAATGAATGGTTATACTGAAGCCTTAAAGCAAAACGGACAGCCACAGTCAAATAATATTGTCATACCATGCAATGGCAATGAAGAAATGAATATTAAATTAATTGAAAAATTATTAAGAAGAAAAAACAGACCTGATGGAATTTTTGCCGCAGTAGAAAAATTAGCCATACATTCCTATGATATTTGTAATAAATTAAAACTAAAAATACCTCGTGATGTAAAAATTATAGGCTTTTCTAATTTGCATACTGCATCATTACTAAATCCCTCATTAACTACCATTACCCAACCTGCTTATGAGATAGGTAGAGAAGCAGCTTCCATACTTTTTAAACTTGTAGAAAAAAGAGGGTTCAACTTTCTACTGGAAAAAACAGTATTAAAAGCAGAATTAATTGTAAGAGATTCTACCCGAATAAAAAGATGAAGTTGAAATAAATGTGGCTTATTTCCAAGAACTATACTGATATTTTTATCAAATAATTTGGGCTTAAAATAGTGCTTTATGAAACTGATAAGTTATCGGCTATGGACGACTTAATTTTATATTTAAGCATTGTAGTATGGAATACTAAATCAGTATAGGTAAGTTAGGAATGCGGGTAATGTAGGCAGTAGGATATCCACATTGTTCTGCTGCCACATTCACCTTCAATAATTTTAATAAAACAGTATTGGATTAGTTTGCGCATTTTTTATATTATTTTTATTAAAAACAGATTCTTATGCAAGAAGTAATTGTAAGCAATAAAGAAGAATTCTTAGAAGAAAATTACCCATTTGACTCACCGCCAAAATTGAGTGATAAGTTTCGTTGCCTTCATTGTGGTGAAGTTATTACCGTAGAGGATTACAAAGTATTTAAAGACGACGATACAAATTTTGAATATATCTGTTGTCCTAACGCCCCTGAATGTGATGGAACTATCATTGATTGGATTGATGTAAATGCTAATCGTTGAATGATAATTAAAACGGGTATGCTTAACGGCAGCCCCTTTTTTATATCTTCGTATTAAAACAATTATGAGTAAAATTATCAAATATGAAGTTGTAGTCGAAAGCTCTTCTACAACCTTAGAAAATGCAATTAGTGATAGAATCGCAGACGGATGGCAACCACTTGGTAGTGTAGGTTCTACAAATGTACAATTCGAAGTTCGGTGGTTTCAAGCAGTTGTAAAATATCAACAAATGGAATTGCCAAAAGCACCTACAGAAGTAAAACCTGAACCAATAAGCATGTAACAACAACAACCAAATTTTTTCATGAATGATGAATTCTTAGAACTGCTGCGCACACAAACTTTCTATCTTATCGACTTTGAGACAGATATAATTGTAAAGCATGTGCCAGACGATGGCTATTATATAAATCTAAATTTGAAAGAATCCAAAACATCATGGGAAAGCGATGTTGTTTTCCGTGCCGTGAACGGGCAAAGATTTAGCAATGAACACCAATATAAAACGGTGGGCAAACATGTTGTAGAATGGTAGGATTAACGGCATGAAATTAATATTTCCTACCTTCTAAATGGTACATATCTGATTGGAACGTAATGTTCACCTTTTCTTTTTTTTTCATTTATCGCTCGAACATCTTCACTAAATATATGAGGCTGTTCAGGTATTGTATTTCCGGCGGCTTTATAATCTAATAAATCTTGAATCTGGTCTCTCCCTGAAACAGCAAGTTCTTGAAAGGGACCTTGACCAGGAATCATTTGTATACGTTCTGTATATTTATAAGGAGTAGGGGTAGGAAGACTTTCAAACTGCGATATATCAATGTAAAATTCATCCATATGCGTTATCAACGTTCTATATAACCTGGTGCATATTGGTAGATTTCTTTTAATGTATATCCTTTAAATGGTTTGATAGTCATTTTATCATCAACATCAAGAAAAATATTCATAGTAAATCGTTTGTCTAAATATACCTATATAAATAATCATGCTTTTAAAATATCCGATAAGGTTTATATTTGAAACCATTAAGGATAGAAATTTTTTAACCAAACTTAACTAAACTCAATTACAATGGACTTACTAGCAACTTCAGGTATCTTTTTATTAATTAGTCTAATAGGATTTTTTATAACTTTTTGCATACTTTATTTTTTGATTAAGTGGGCAGTAAAATCAGCAATAATAGAAGCTGAATTAGTAAAAGGTAAATACATGCTCAAAGAAAAAGAAAAAATAGTTTCACTATTAGCCAATGGTATTATAACAAAAGAAGAATATAACAGAAGGTTAGATAATTTTCCTGTAAGCATTATTTATTCATAATCTTTCAAAAAAAATATTTGTACTAGTTATATCTAACGACAAATTCCTGTCCTACACGACCTTAATTCATTTGTTGATATAACATTGCATCATACAATAAAGAATAGGGTTAAATCGCATTAGCAATTGGGAGCATAACTCAGCTGGTTTAGAATATAAGATTTACCAAATAATTGAATCTAATTGAAATTTTAATTGAATTGCATAAATGCACAATGGTCTCACTTGCGTGAAACCATTGTGATTATTGAGTGGGAGCACAAGGGTTCGAACCGCGGACCCTTCCGATTACAAATCGGAATGCACTGAACTAGCTGAGCTATTTATTAAACTGATAATTTTATATTTACTTTTCCAACCTTTTATTTCTTGCTCTCTCAACATGGCTTGTTTTTTAGTTTCGAAAATTTCATGATAAACAATCTGCCAATCATTAAATTTCCCTGTAAACCCTGTATGATTGGAATTATGTTTTCTTAAACGTTCCAACAATTCTTCACCTGTGAATCCAATATAAAATTTGTCTGCAGTGGAAGAATAAAGTATATAAATGTAGTATGGCATCAAATGAAAAAAGGCTACCAAATGGTAACCTTTCTTTGTGGGAGCACACGGGTTCGAACCGCGGACCCTCTGCTTGTAAGGCAGATGCTCTAAACCAGCTGAGCTATGCTCCCAATTATTTTATTTTTCTCAGCGGACACCTTCCGATCTGTATCGGAATGCTCTAAACCAGCTGAGCTATGCTCCCTTTTGCAAAATTTAAAAGCTTTGTTACAAGCCATTTTCTTTTTGGGATTGCAAAGATAAGGATGTAACATTTTATAGACAAACTTTTTAAAAAGTATTTTAAAATTATCTGAATTTATTTTTAAGTGCTGCCAATGCATCATCCATAGTAGCAGGTTTGTCCTCCTTTTTTGCAGTTACAAATGGTTGTTTGGGTAGCGAGGGCTTTTGAGTTCCTTTGTTAGAATGCGCAGGTGCAGCCTCGGTTTGCTTTATTGAAAGGGCAATTCTTTTACGTGCCGCATCTACTTCCATCACTTTCACTTTTACATGTTGGTTTAGTTTTAAAACTTCTGATGGATCCTGAATATACTTGTGTGCAATTTCCGACACATGCACAAGCCCATCCTGCTTTACACCAATGTCTATAAAGGCACCGAACCTTGTAAGATTCGTTACAACACCCGGCACTTCCATTCCCACATGAACATCTTCTATAGAAAATATCTGCGCAAATTCAAAAACCTGCACCTCACTTCGTGGATCTAGGCCGGGCTTTTTAAGTTCGTTAATAATATCATTGATCGTGTGCTCACCAAAGCTTTCTGTGATATAATTTTTAACAGGAATAGTCTTTAATAGGGTCTCATTGCCTATCAAAGAATTTACATTAGCATCTAAATCTTTTGCCATTTGTTCCACCAGTGAATAAGCTTCCGGGTGCACAGCACTTGCATCGAGTACATCGTCTGCTCCGGGTATGCGAAGAAAACCTGCACATTGCTCGTATGCCTTTCCCCCAAGCCTTGGTACTTTTAATAATTGTTTGCGACTTGTAAATTTGCCTTCCTGCTTTCTGAATGTCACTATGTTTTCTGCAATTGTACTGCCAATACCACTCACATAACTCAGCAAATGTTTACTCGCTGTATTTAAATTTACGCCTACTATATTTACACAGCTCACCACTGTCTGGTCCAGT
>JANPIF010000495.1:0-4460 GCA_031424845.1 Ferruginibacter sp. | reverse complement strand
CCATTGGTCTTTTTTTAATAGCCCCAACCGCCATAATTGCTACTTGTGGCTGATTAATTATTGGAGTACCCATTATACTACCAAATGTACCTACGTTGGTTAAGGTAAATGTTCCACCAGTAGTATCATCGGGTTTTAATTTTCCGCTACGGGCTGCATTTGCCAAACCATTTACCTGTTTGCAAAGTCCTGTAAGATTTAACTGATCTGCATTTTTTATAACAGGCACTATTAAATTGCCAGATGGTAAGGCTGTTGCCATACCAATATTTAAATCTTTTTTTATAATGATTTTATCTCCGGCAACCGAACTGCTCAGCATCGGATACTTCTTTAATGATTTCACTACTGCTTCCACAAATAGAGGTGTGAAAGTAATCTTCTCCCCTTCTCTCTTTTCAAAATCCTTTTTTACTTTTTCTCTCCATTGTACGAGGTTGGTTACATCGCATTCAGCAAAGCTTGTTACATGAGCACTCGTAGCCACACTGTCCGTCATGTGCTTAGAGATAAGTTTGCGCATCCTATCCATTTCAATCACTTCAACATTGCCTGAATGAACAACAGGTGTATTGTTTGCGGGTGCTACAACAGCCGGAGTATTTGTAATAACTACAGCCTGCTGGCTTTGTTGTTGTTGTTGTGCAGCTGGTGCGGTTTGATTTGCAGAGGTATTTCCTCTTGCTGCTACAAACGCTAAAATGTCTTTTTTACTTACTCTTCCCTCTTGCCCTGTGCCTGGTATTTTTTCAAGGTCAGTCATACTAATACCTTCGCTCTGCGCAATATTTAAAACAAGGGGAGAATAAAAACGAACACCACTGCTTTCTACTGTATTGGGTGTTGGCTGGTAAGGAATTTCTTCCACTAACTTAGCTTCTTCATATTCTTCTTTAGGCGGTGTAGTGCTTTGGGGTGAAGTTGCATTTTCAGTAGCACCGGTTCTTATTTTTACGATTACAGTACCAATTGGCACTACATCATTTTCTGCAAATAAAATTTCTTCAATAATTCCTTCAGCTGTAGATGGTACTTCGCTATCTACCTTATCAGTAGCTATATCCAAAATAGTTTCATCTTGAGCTACTTTGTCACCCACTTTTTTGTGCCATTTAAGTATTGTTGCTTCCATAATACTTTCTCCAAGCTTAGGCATTATTACATCTACTACACTCATAAATTTGATTGTTTAAATATGTGCAAATGTAGAATTTATAGATAAGGATAACAAAGAAATACACAGTATCAATTAGGAATATGCATTTATGTAAATTTAAGCGGTAATATTTTTGTTTATATCTCATAAAAAAACAATTTTATCACTTATTCTTGATGTAATTTTTGATAGCATCCAAAAATCCACAAACATGAGGAATCTAAAATATTATTTATATCAAATTAAATTTTAAATTTATATTCTTTTAAAATTTCCGTCCCCTTTGATAAAAAACATTTTTTACATTTTTTAAAATATTAAGACATGAAAAAAATAATTTTATACATTGTTTTGGGATTTATTTCAAGTTCCATTTCTGCACAATCAGTAAAAACAGAGTTGTATGAACTTGTGAAAAAGCTTATTCCGGATAGTACAGGATATGAAAATGTAGGAGATTGGGGAGTAGGTAAGCCAAAAAAGTTTCCAATAAAATTTAAGGAAGACAGATTAATAATGAGTGAGGATACCAGTATCAATTTTTATAGAATGGGAACTGCGGACATAACAATTAATGGAAATACAATCATAAATGCTGGTAGTCCTGTAAAATGGAATATAATGTTGAAAGGCCCACGAATGGGGTACGGATCTTTCAGTATAATCAGTACTCCCTCTAAGGAATTATTAAATAAATATACAATCGATAGCCTTTTTAAAAATAAAAGCTACAAAGCTAAACTTATAAAGAAATGTGATTCAAAACCTTTAGCTGGTTACTATTATTATGAAATAAAACTTCCCAAAAAAGATATTTTTTTTATAAAAACAAGTTGGGTCATAGTAAATGGACTGGCGGCTATAAGAATTGATGGCTATGATAACTGGAGCAAATATGCAGTAAAACTTGTGTGCAAATAGATAATGTAGAGCGTATTTTATAATGCTAATTATTATTTATTTTCCATTTCAATGGCTGATTTCAATACATCTTCTTCCATTTTACTTTTATAATTTTCAAGTTTTTCTGCCAGAGCATCATCCTGCGTAGCCAATATCTGCGCAGCTAAAATACCTGCATTTTTTGCACCATTTAATGCTACAGTAGCCACAGGCACACCGCCGGGCATTTGTAAAATAGACAATACAGAATCCCAGCCATCAATGGAGTTAGAAGATTTTACTGGCACACCAATAACCGGTAAGGTTGTATATGCCGCCACCATACCCGGTAAATGTGCAGCCCCACCCGCACCTGCAATAATTACTTTAATCCCTTTTGCTTTTGCAGCCATTGCATAAGTACGCATACGATCTGGAGTACGGTGGGCAGATACAACAGTCATTTCAAACAATACTCCAAAACTGCTAAGAACATCTGCTGCATCCTGCATTATCTTCAAATCGCTTTGGCTTCCCATTATAATTGCTACAGCTGGCTTCATGGTTTATATACTTTTAAAATTATGGCTAAGTTAAAGAATTATGCTACCATGAAATAAGGAGTGGAGCAATTAAATTTTACCAAGCGCATGTTTTTTATATTACATATCGTCTAACACGGTACTTTATCAGTTTTAAACAATACATTAATATATGGCTGTTAAAACCTTTTATCTTTGTAACCGTTCCATTTATTAAAATCGATCTATGCGGTATGATGTTAAATTGCTAAAATATATTTTAGCATCACTTATTATAATTTTTTCTTTTGCTGCTTGCAAAAAAAAATCTAAAGATGCCAATAAACCCAAAACCCCTCCTCCAGTAATTGTTGATGTTATTATAGCTCAAAGGCAGGGAATTACAGATGTAATAGAAGCAAATGGAACAGTGGTGGCAAACGAATTTCAAGAACTTCGTCCAGAAATTAGTGGTAGATTAACTTATTTAAACATTTCAGAGGGCAATGCGGTAGCAGCGGGAACTGTTCTTGCAAAAATTTATGATAAAGATCTTCAGGCACAATTAGCAAAATCAAGAGTACAACTGGATCTTGCTCAAAAAACAGTTCAACGTTATAAAAAATTATTAGATATAAGTGGTATTAATGAGAGCGATTATGATATTGCTGTCAATCAGGTAAATGTTTTTAAGGCAGATATGGTCTATACACAAGCCCTAATTAACAGAACCATTATCAGAGCACCTTTTAATGGAGTTATCGGCCTTAGGCAAGTAAGCCCGGGCGCATATGTTTCTCCTGCAACTGTATTGGCTACTCTTCAACAAGTATCTAAAGTGAAAATAGATTTTACCGTACCTCAGAATTATAGCAACGTTATAAAAAAAGGTGCTGTGTTAGATGTAGAAATAGATGCTGAAAATCATACAATGGGAAGAGCAATGATTGTGGCCACAGAACCTGGCGCAAACACTGATACAAGAAATTTAAAAGTAAGGGCAGTTTTAGCTGAAGCAAATATTAACCCAGGCGCTTTTGTAAAGGTTTTTTTAAATGCGGGAGAGGGTAAAACAGCTATTGTGGTTCCTACAAATTGCATCATTCCTAATGACAAAGACAACCAGATTATAGTTGTAAAAAATGGAATAGCAAATTTTATAAATGTAGAGACAGGTTTAAGGCAGGCAAATTCTGTGGAAATAGTTAAAGGTTTAAATGTAGGCGACTCCGTAGTTGTTACTGGCGTTTTGTTTACAAGGCCAAAGAGCAAAGTAAAAGTTAGATCTGTAAAGAAATTAGCCACTTTGCTTCCCAAGGATTCTTCTGCCAGTTATTAATTAATTAAGACTTTCTTTTTCATGAATATATCTGAATTATCCCTCAAGCGGCCGGTACTCGCCACGGTATTAAATCTAATGATCATCTTATTTGGTGTTGTTGGGTTTAGCTTTCTTGCGGTAAGAGATTATCCGGCAATTGATCCTGCTGTTGTGAGTGTCAGTACTTCCTACACAGGCGCTAATCCCGATATTATTGAAAGCCAGATAACAGAACCACTTGAAAAGCAGATCAACGGTATTCCGGGTATCAAAACAATTACATCGTCCAGTTCTTTGGGTAACAGCAATATTTCTGTAGAGTTTGAATTGGGCGTTGATTTAGAAGCCGCCGCAAGTGATGTAAGAGATAAAGTAGGACAAGCCTCCCGTTCATTACCGCAGGATATTGATGCACCACCGGTTGTTACAAAAGCAGATGCGAATAGTGATTTTATTTTGATTCTTGCTGTACAAAGCCAAACCAAAGGATTATTGGAATTGAGCGATTATGCAGAGAACGTTTTGCAACAACAATTTCAAACCATTAACCAGGTAAGTTCTGTAAACATCTTTGGCCAAA
>JANPIF010000494.1:0-16226 GCA_031424845.1 Ferruginibacter sp. | reverse complement strand
TAATGTAATCAATTTCTTTTTTTGACGACTCAGAATACACCGGAAAAGATTGTATAAAATCTGGTGCATTTTCACCCGCATCTTTATGGTAAAAACCTTCATCATTTATACCATTCGGATTTCGTTTTAATGACTGCGGTCTGTCTTTTAAAAATGGTAAAATATATTCAGCAATTGACTGGTAATATTCCACCACCATTTTTTTAGTAACCTTATCTTTTGGAAAATAAATTTTATCAGGATTGGTTATCTGTACATTTATTTTTCCGGCTTTTACAATAAAATTTTCTTTATTATTTGTTGAAGTTTTTTTATTGTTGGATTTTGTCTGCGTACCCTTTTTTAAAATAGTATTTACAGGTTGTTGTGCTTGCATGGTTATTTGTTTTACAGTTTTATCTTTTCTTATTTGCAAAAAAACCGGATGTCTTAGTTTTTCATCCCTTGTCCATTCTGTAAATTTTACTTCGCAAATTATTGATGGTTTTACCCAGGTTACTTTATTGTTCACTGCAACTTTTTCTTGGAATGGAGAATCAGTTTGTACCAAGGGTTGAAGTAAATTAAAAACAGTTTTAAGTTTTTCGTCATCGTATCCACTTCCTGCATGCCCCACATGGATTAGCTTTTTATCTTTCATCATTGCCAATACCAAAGAGCCAAAATATTTTCTGCTTCCTGTTGGTTCTGTATAACCTGCTATAATTACATCGGCTGTTTTGTGGTTTTTTATTTTCAACCATTCATTGGTACGCTTTCCTTCGTAATATTCACCGTCTGCTTTCTTTGCCATAATCCCTTCTAATTTATTTTGCACAGCAGCATTAAAAAACTCAGTACCACTTTCAAGTACATGGTCTGAAAATCTAATCACATCATTTTTTGGCAATAAATTTTTGAGTAATTCTTTTCGATCGGTCAGCGGTAAATGTTTTATATCATTTCCATCAAGCATCAATAAATCGAACACATAATAACACAGCGGGTAGTTAGTATTTTCTTCATAGTGTTGTATTTTTTGAAAGTCTGGGAAACCATTTTCATTTAATACAACTATTTCCCCATCCAACACAGCTTCGTGTTTTATTACTCTCAGTTCTTCTGTTAAAGCAGGATAATTTTGTGAGAAATCGTTTCCGTTTCTGGAGTATAGTTTTATTTCTGATGATGAAACTTCGGCAACCGCCCGGTAGCCATCCCATTTTATTTCATACAGCCATTCTTTGCTGTCAAAAACCTGAGTACTTTCTTTTGCAAGCATGGGTTTTACAGGCTCATTTATTTTTTGTGGATTTGCTCTTAGGCTGTAGCGGACTTTTTTTTTACCGGTTCTTCATCTTTTGCTGCAAGTGCTTTATTTATAGGAGATGATTTAGGCGTTTCTTTTTCGCTGTCGTATTTTTTATCTGTCGCAAATTTGTCGTTGTGTTTTATTAGCAACCATGCATTGTCTTTATCGCTGTCCTTATTTTTTATTTTAACCAAAGCAAATTCACCTTTCAGCTTTTTGCCCTTCAATACAAATTTTAAATTACCTGCTTTTAATCCGGCCTTTAATAATTTTTTGTGGTCGGCCGTTTTATCATCGGTTAATGCTGTGTATGTTCCATTGTCCCAAATTTCTACAATGCCTGCGCCATAATTTCCTTCAGGTATAATTCCTTTAAAATCTTTGTAATCGTACGGGTGGTCCTCTACCATCATTGCCAGTCTTTTATCTGCCGGATTTAATGATGGCCCCTTTGGTACGGCCCAGCTTTTTAAAACACCATCCATTTCCAGCCTAAAATCGTAATGCAAACGAGATGCTTTGTGCCGCTGTATTACAAACGACAAACTACCTGTATCTTTTTTAATTGCTGCACCAGGTTCAGGTGTATCATCAAATTTTCTTTTCTTTTTATAATCGGAAAGACTCATAATTTAGGAAGCTTTTTTTCTTTTCGTTTCTATACTTGCTTTTAATTGCTCCATTAAATCTTTTGCTTTGCTGTGTACAACTTTCATTACAGGCGCTTCTGTTTTCTTACCTTTTGCTTTTGCATTTATCACTTTCATTAATGATGCGCTGTAGCTGTCTTTGTAACCGGTAATATCAAACTTCCCTGAAAGCTGGTCAACTAAAGCAATAGCCATTTTTAGCTCGGCTGGTTTTACAACAGTTTTTGCTGGAAGCGTTAATTCTGTTGTTGGTCTAATTTCTTCGTGAAAGCGAATTCGGTTTAAAATTATAGCATCGCCAGATACTCGTAAAATAGCAAGATGTTCTTTGTTCCTCATTACAAAACTTGCTACACCTGCACGTTTCGTTTTTATCAAAGCTTCCCGCAATAATGCATATGGGCGAACGCCGCTTTTTTCCGGTGCTAAATAATAAGGCGTTTCATAATAAACGCTGTCTATTTCTTCTTGCTTTACAAAATCTGTTATTTCAATAAGTTTGGTTTTTTCAGCACCCGCTTTCTCAAAATCAGCCTCGTCTAATATTACATACTTACTGCCGGTATCAAATCCTTTTACAATATTTGCCCATGCTACTTCCTTCCCCGTCTTTTCATTTACCCTTAAATATTTTATATGGCTCTGGTCTTTTTTATCCAGCATATCTAAATCAATATCGCTGCTTTCAGTAGCGCTGTATAATTTTACCGGAATGTTTACTAAACCAAATCCGATAGCGCCTGTCCAAAGTGGTCTCATATTAATATAATTTATTTTTAAAAGAACCAGATACATTAATTACAATCAACTTTTAAATGTTGTACTGAATAAATTTATTTTACGCTGCATACAATAATTCATAATGTAGTTTCTTTAAAATTGCATCATACAATTCTTCATCTACAAAAGGGATTACAGCATTTGCTTCTTTCATTATACTCCAGTCTCCTTCTTCATCTTCCAAAAAAGTAAACATATAATTCCCATCTACTTCTACCGGATAAATTATTCCATTACAATTTTCTTCAGGTAAGATGCTTACTGCCATTTGTGCACCCGCATATTTAATTGCCAATTCAATCGTTTTCATAATTATATTTTTAATTTGATTCTAATATTTTCATTATCAATTTTTCTTCCTTGGTTAAATCTGCACTGCCATCATTTTTTTCTATATCATCCAGTTGTTTAAAATATTTTTCTAAACTTTGGTTTTCGTATAGAGAAATTATTAAAGGGTGCACATAATATTTCTTGCACACTGTTCTGGTATTACCCAAATGTTCGGCTACTTTATCTAATGCTTGCAGCACATTTTTTTTTGTATTTGTTTCATTGTCTGCAAAACCAATTTCTTTAAATGCTATAAAAGCATTCACCGTTCCTGACCATGTTCTAAAATCTTTTGCTGTAAAATCTTTTCCACTTATACCTTTTATATATTCATTTACCATACCAGAATCAA
This sequence comes from Ferruginibacter sp., assembly GCA_031424845.1. Lineage (GTDB taxonomy): Bacteria > Bacteroidota > Bacteroidia > Chitinophagales > Chitinophagaceae > Ferruginibacter. The sequence continues at coordinate 12,820 of JANPIF010000494.1, read as the reverse complement.
TGCTGTGTCGGGTACCATCTTCATTGTAATATTGAAACAATTCTTTGCCGGGTATATCCCTACATTTTTGAACAATTGCAGCAAGTTTTTTATTTTTTAAAGTAATGTCATGCTTTATTCCTTTCTTTCCAACGAAAGTAAATTTTACTTTTCCTGTACCTATTTGTACATGTTTATCTTTTAAAGTTGTTAATCCAAAAGATCCGTATAGTTTTTCGTAGATGTTGTTTCCTACTCTAATGTTTGTCCGTTCCATTAAACTCACCACCGTTGCCAAAACTTTTTGCTGCGTAAGTCCTGTTACAGAAATATCTTTTTCTAATTGTAATCTCATTGCAGGCAATGCTTTTCCAAATTCTAATAAGCGGTAAAATTTTGTGTGATTTCTTAATGCATTCCAGGCCGGGTGATAACGATATTGCTTTCTCATTTTCACATCTACCCCCGTGGCTTGTAAATGACCATTTTCCAAAGCGCATATCCATACATTTTCCCAGGCCGGAGGTATAACCAGGCTTTTAATTCTTTTTAATTGAGCTTCATCATCTAGTTTTTTTTCGCCCAATAAATATGAATAATTTTTGGATGCCTTTTTTCTCACAATACCAGGAACATTGTCTTGTACATAAACCAGATTTACTGCTTCAGCAGTTTTTGCCGGATCTTTTAAAATCTTATTTAATTTCTTCTTGGGAATGTTTACAACAAGTTCTTCGAGCTCTGTCATTTGTTTACAATTTATTAATTTAACACCTGCAGCATACACAGAAACTTTTGTGCCTATTATAATATCGTAGAAATTTTGATAGTTGGATTTCCCACTTATAAAAAAAATACTCAAACTATGTGTAAACCTTTCTACGTAATTATGTTTATAATCCAAATTAACTATTAACAAAACTTGGTATAAGGTTTGGAATTTTATAATACATAAATAAACACTTATGCAGTACAACGATACACATCTTGCTTTTCTTCGTGAAAAAATTATGGAAACGAAGGTTGCATTGTTTAAATCAGAAATAAATTCCGAATTGTCGTTACCTACAAACATTATCCAAACAGTAAGTACAGACCATGAAGGAAATATTTATTTCTTTACAGCTTGTAATGGCAATTATGCTAACCACATTGATCAGCCATTTTATGCTTATTTAGATTACCACAAAAAAGGGTTTGAGAACAGACTTTGTATTAGTGGAAAAGCAGTAATTGTAAAAGAAGATAATAAAGAGGAGGAACTACCTGTTCAATTAGATGGTGTAAGTGCCAAATCTATTGTGCTGATAAAGATGAAAATTATGCAGGCTGAATTTTTTGGTCAAACCATGCATCAAAACTTGTCATGGCCGCAAAAATTAAAAAGCACCATTAATAATATATTTTTTCCCTCTACAGAACATCATTATAAATTCGGATAACGTACAGAAACATTAGATTATATTTTGGCATAAGAATCAACATTACAACCAAAGGAATAAAAGCGATATAATAATAAACCCCGAGAAGATTTTCTCGGGGTTTGTATTTAATTAAAATTGATTTTTTACTTTGCTTTAAATTTTCCTATCGCTTCTTTACTGAAACTACTTAATATTAATTTACCACTAATCAATGCACGTTCGTGCAAAAGTGTATCCCAGTTTTCCGTTCCTTTCCAAAAAACTTTTTTCATTTCTGCCATAGCTTCCGGGTTTGAGTGTGCTAAGGTATTAGCAAGTCTTTTTATTGACTCATCCATGTTTGCAACGTTTTCATGTACTTCAGCAAACAATCCTTTTTTCTTAGCCCAGTCACTGTTTCGCCACATGGTGGCATCAATAGCCAATGCGCTAAAAGCAGCAACACCAATTTTTCTTTCTACTGCCGGGCCTACTACAAACGGACCAATGCCAACAGCAAGTTCACTTAATTTTATATCTGCGCCTTCAACCGCAATAGCATAATCTGCAGCAGCAGCTATACCTACGCCGCCACCAACACATTTTCCCTGTACCCTTACAATAATTAATTTAGGGCAATGGCGCATATTGTTTATAACATTTGCAAATCCGCTAAAAAATTTTTCTCCCTCTGCAGCATTGCTTATTTGTATGAGCTCATCAAAAGATGCACCTGAGCAAAATGCTTTATCCCCCCCACTTTTTAAAACAATTACTTTTGTTTCTGCGTGTGTACCAGCAAAGTGTATTTCTTGTGCAAGTTTTTCCAGTTGCTTTCCCGGCATAGAATTACTTTGTGGATGGCTAAATTCTATTGTAGTCACTCCACCATGTGTTTCGGATGTTACTTGTCCTTGATTAGTCTCAGTCATTTGTTGTATTATTTATTGGAAAATTTTTGTTCTTATTTTTTCATCTCCACCATGGTCAATATTGTTCCTACACCAACCGCTTCATCTACATCGTCAAAAATTTCAACATACCACTTTACAATTCCTTTTGGTATATCCTGTCCTTGCACAAACGGAACTTCGGGGTTAACCTCTTTTAACTCTTGGGCAGTTTTTTCTTTGCAGGTAAAACGAATGTAAATAGAGTTACCTACATAAACCGGTTTTACAAAACGCATTTCATCAATACCATAATTTAAAAGGACAGGATTTTTTTCAAAGCTATCTACAAACAAACCTGCTGCTGCGCTTGTTATAAAATAACCATGCGCTACCTGCTCTGTAAACATGGTTTCTGCAAAATCTGTTTCTCTTTTGTGAGCATAAAAATGATCGCCGCTCAATGTTGCAAACGCATCAATGTCTTCTGCAGTTATCAATCTTTTTTTGCTGATGAGTTGGTCACCGATTTTTAACTCTTCAAAATATTTTTTAAATGGATGTTTGTCTTCAATAATACCGGTTGCATGTGGTTGGTAAATATTACTAATAGCTGTCAACATATCCGGGGAACCCTGTATGGCTGTCCTTTGTAGGTAATGTTTCACTCCACGCATTCCACCCATTTCTTCTCCACCGCCTGCTCGGCCTGGGCCACCATGAACAAGTGATGGAAGCGGAGAACCATGCCCTGTGCTTTCTTTTGCACAAGCAGCATTTAAAACTAAAATTCTTCCATGGTGTGTGGCTGCGCCAATCACATATTGTTTTGCAATGGTTGCATCAGCAGTTACAATACTTGAACACAAACTTCCTTTTCCTTTTTTACTTAATGCAATGGCATCGTAAATATCATTGTATGGCATTATCGTACTTACAGGACCAAAAGCTTCAATATTATGAGGTTCCTCACTTTCAAATGGAGTTGTATTTAACATTAATATAGGGCTTAAAAATGCACCGGCTTTTTCGTCGGCATCTATCACAGCTACACTATCTAATGAACCATAAATTATTTGAGAAGATGCCAATATTTTTTGCACCTGGTTGCGTACATCGTTACGTTGATCTTGCCCCGCAAGCGCACCCATTCTTACTTTTTCATTTAATGGATTACCAATGGCTGTTGTTTCCAAAGCTTTTGCAATTGCTTTTTGTACATCTTCCATTTTATTTTGTGGTACAAATATTCTGCGGATGCCAGTACATTTTTGTCCGGCTTTTACCGTCATTTCTTTTTTTATTTCTTTTATAAAAATATCCCACTCAGGCATACCGGGTTGCACATCGCTGCCAAGCACAATACAGTTTAACGAATCTGCTTCCATATTAAATGGTACGCTTTCTTTTAAAATAGTAGGGTGCGATTTTAATTTTACACCGGTAACTGCCGAGCCTGTAAATGTTACCACATCTTGGCTGGTTACATAATCCAACATATTGCCTGCGCTGCCGCAAATAAGTTGCAAAGCACCTTCCGGTAAAATGCCCGATGCTATAATTTCTTTTACTACCGCTTCAGTTAAATAGGAGGTTACGGTTGCGGGTTTTACTACAGCCGGCATTCCTGCCAATAAATTACAGGCTATTTTTTCCAGCATTCCCCACACAGGAAAATTGTAAGCATTTATATGTACCGCTACACCTTCCTTAGGTACCAATATATGGTGACCCATAAAAGTATTTTCTTTACTCAAATTTATCGGGTCGCCATCCATGCAAAAACTTTCATCTGGCAGTTTTCTGCGCAGCGTTGCATTGCTAAATAAGTTTCCGATGCCCCCTTCAATATCTATCCAACTATCAATTCTTGTAGCGCCACTCTGGTAACTAATAGCGTAAAAAGATTCTTTGTGTTTTAATAAATGTAATGCCAGTGCTCTTAGCATTCTGCCTCTTTCCTGAAAAGTCATTTTGCGCAACGCCGGGTTTCCTTTTTCTCTTGCGTATTTTAAAACTGCTTCAAAATCTAATCCTGCCGATGTTGCATTTGCTATAATATTTCCATTCACGGCATTGTACAATGCTGTTCCATCTCCATCTGCTTCTATCCAGTTTCCTGTAATGTAATTACCAAGTTTTTGCATGCTCAAATTTATGATAGCCAATTAATATAAGAATGAAATCTTTTGATAAACTTTAAAAATAAGGATACTAATTAAAAAAAGGACATAAAAAAACCGACTAAGAAATAGTCGGTTGTTTATAAAATTTATAAAACTAAAAAAACTTAGCTCTTGAATCTTTTATATCTGCTTGTTTTCTCAATGCTTCAAACCAGTTGTTTGCTTGCTGGCGCAATGCTGAAATTTTTGCAGTTGTTTGTGCAGTTTTTGCATCTGGAGTTACTTCTCCTTTATTTTGAACAGAAGTGGTTTTTAATACATAAACACCATTTGTTCCTATAATTGGTGCAGAAACTTTTGTTTGATTTTCTTTGTTAAAAGCAGCACCAATTACTTTTGGTTCTGCTCCAATTCCATTAATAATGGTGCCTGATAAAGTAATAGTAGAATCTGCACCCGCCATTAACACTTGTTTATTATAAGCAGATGCTGCTGTTTCTAAAGTTGGTGTTGCTCCTAATTTAGCAGTAATTAAATCTGCTTTTTTCATATTTCTAACAATGGCTTCTGCACCGGTTCTTGCTGTAGCTGCATCTTGTGTGCCTTCGCTGTAAACTTTATTTACAGTAGCTACTACAAAATCGTTGTCAATTGCAATTGGTTCACTTACATCTCCTTTTTTTGCATCAAATGCCCATCTTACTAATTGTCTAGCATCTTGCATGCTCCCTATGGTAAAATCATTTTCTTTAATTACTGTAGGTAAGTCAACTATTTTTAATCCGTTTTTAGCAGCATAATCTGAAAGATCTTTTGCATTTTTTTGAGAAGAGGCTTTTGTAGATGCAAGACTTGATGCATTAATTGTTTCATCGCTTGCCAAAATAGGTTTTGCTACAAATGCAATTTTATAAGCAGGCTTAAAATTACTTTGGCTTACTATATCTATTACATGATAACCAAACTGTGTTTTTACAACATCTTTTTCTCCTACCGATTTTGTAAAAGTAAATTCATTAAACTCCGGAACCATTGCACCATATCCAAATGTTCCCAAATCTCCACCTTTAGCTGCGCTTCCATCAGATGAATATTTTAAAGCCAATGCACCAAAATCAGCACCGCTTTTTACAGCTGCTAAAATACTGTCTGCTAAATTTTTTGCTGCAGAATCTGTTCTAATTGGTTGTTGTGTTTGTTGATCGTTTAAAGAAATTAAAATATGACGTGCTTTTACACTATCTGGTAATTGCTTTATACCAATCACTTTTGCAAGTGTATAATTTGGGCCGTCTATGTACGGACCAGAAACAACACCTATTCCTTGTTTTACAATACTATCTTTTGCCTGAGATTGTATTTTTGACAATGGTAAAAATTCATCTGTAAAAGGAACTGCAGAAGTATTTCTTGCTACAAAAGCTTTTGAATTGCTATCAGCTTGAAAACTGGTCTTTAATTCGTTCATCAATTGCATAGCTTTTACGCTATCTGCACCTGATGGTAATTGGCTGAATGTTATATAAGATATTGTTCTGCCAGCTTCTTGCTTAAAAAGATCTTTGTGTTTAGCTACATAATTATTAATGTCTTCATCTTTTACTGTAACTGCACTGTCAGATATTTCATTATAACCAACCGCTACATAAGATATAGTAGCAAAAGATTTAGCTTCTGCCGCATCTTTTTCCTGCATCCATGTAGGGTAATATGCTGCTGCACTTATAAGCGAACCATATTTAGTAGCAGCCGTACTTAATTTAAGTGGCTCTAATATTTGTGCATCTACAGATGCTCTTTGGTCGCCTTTAAATTTCTTAATATTATTTAAAGCTTCTCTGGCTTTTGTTTCATCCAATTTTCCTGTAGCAGCATCTACCAAACTTCTTTCCTGCATAAATGGGTTTTGCTGGTCGCTACTCATTAATATAGCAGACAATTCTTTCGAACTCAAATTAATACCAAGTTTTTCAGCTTCCTTGTAAAAAACTTCTTCTGCTACTATCTGGTTCCACACCTGCTCTCTTATTCTTAACAAAGCAGCGCCAGTTGCTGGTTGACCAGTTTGCTGAGCTTGCTTATTACTTTCTTGTTCCACTCTTTTATTAAAATCATTTAAATCTATTGATTTACCATTCACCTTTCCCACATTGGTAGAGTTACCACCAAATAAACTGGTATTGCTTCCAGGGTTGGAATCCATCAATATGAATCCGATAAGACTTATAGCTATAACTATTATAATTATAGCGGCACCTTTTTCTCTAATACTCTGAATAATCTGCATCTGTTTTTAAAATTAATTTTGGAGGGCAAAAATAGGGGAATTAAAAGCTATTAACAAATTGTGGATAATTCATCTAAAATCTTTGTGGTATTGATTAAATGATGGTTTTGTTTCTTAACTATTTTACATCTTTAATAAAAATGGTTTGCCACCATAAAATTTAAAAAAACTTGCTTTTTAATGGGGTTATTTGCGGTTATCCACAGGTCATGTTTAAAACTGGCTTTTTTGGTTAATAACCATAGTTTTTATTTTTTATTTTTTGGGAGACGATGTGTGTAAATAGAGTTGATTAGGCTCGTTTCCATTATTTGTTCATTTTACTTTCATTTTACAAGCATTCAATTAACACCGTTTTAAAAAAAATGTTTCATTTTATTTTCCACAGGTAATGTTATTAACAGGTTGGCTTAAAAATTACTTAATATATCCATGATGCAGATTGTTGAGCGAAGCTCCGAAATTTTTAAAAATGTTTATTACTTGTTAGTTACTGTTAATAAAACAAACATTTTACATTTACAATAGTTTATAAAAACGACTTTTACACAAATTAACAGCCCTAATAGTAATAAGGGATTATATAAATAATAAGTATTAATACATATTATGGTAGATATTAACACACAAATTGATTTTGAAAATATTATTTCCAAAAAAGGATTTTTGGATTTAGAAGTAGATCCGTCTTTGGATCTTTTTGCAGAAATTGAAAAACTCAAAAAAGAAAAAAATGCAATTGTACTGGCTCATTATTATCAGGAGCCAGATATACAGGATGTGGCTGACTTTATTGGCGACAGTTTGGGGCTTGCACAAAAAGCCCAAAGCACCGAAGCTGAAATCATTGTTTTTGCCGGAGTACACTTTATGGCAGAAACGGCTAAAATATTAAACCCACATAAAAAAGTTTTGTTGCCAGATTTAAATGCCGGTTGTTCTTTAAGCGACAGTGCACCGCCTGCTATGTTTAAAGCTTTTAAGGATAAACACCCAGATCATATTGTAATTACCTACATAAACTGTAGTGCCGGTATGAAAGCACTCAGCGATATTATTTGCACCAGCAGCAATGCACAGGCAATTGTAGAAAGTTTACCGGCAGACCAAAAAATAATTTTTGCTCCTGATAAAAACCTGGGTGCATGGATAAACAAACAAACTGGTCGTAATATGATTTTGTGGAATGGAGCCTGTATGGTGCACGAAATTTTTAGCATGGAGAAAATTGTGAAGTTAAAAGTTCGTCACCCAAATGCAAAAGTTATAGCACACCCTGAATGTGAAGCTCCAGTATTGGCTTTGGCAGATTATATTGGAAGCACCACAGGAATTTTGAAATATGCGGAGAAGAGCGATGCACAAGAATTTATTGTGGTTACAGAAAGTGGTATTCTTCACCAAATGCAAAAGAAGAGTCCGCACAAAACATTTATACCTGCGCCACCGCAAAATACCTGTGCTTGTAACGACTGCCCTTACATGAAATTAAATACACTGGAAAAATTGTATTTGTGCATGAAGTACGAATTACCGGAAGTTACCATGGAAGAAGGATTAAGAGAAGCTGCTAAAAAGCCTATTGAAAAAATGTTGGAATTGAGTGCTAAATTAGGGCTGTAGTTGTGAGTTTTTTAAATTTAGATGTGTTTTAGATTGCATAATTAAAGATGAAAAGATTTTCTGTTGAACGTAGCCTTGATAGGAGTAGATATCCCTGCCCGACTACATCATTCAGGCGGGCTTTTGTGTTTCCGCATGGCGGACACAAAAGATAGGAACGGATAGAAAGAAACAAATGCTCATCGTTGCTTCCTTGATCATGCTCCTCATTTTTATACATTATCCACTCGTTTTCCACAAAAATTGATACTTTTACAACTGCAATCAGTATTTTTAATTGTAAAATGTATTCTATGTCTATTCCTTCAGTTGATTTAGCAGATTTTTTAAGTGGTGACCCAGTAAAGAAAAATGATTTTGTACAAAAATTAGGGAAAGCCTATGAGGAAGTTGGATTTGTAGCGGTTAAAAATCATGGTGTGCCAGATGAGTTGATTGCTGATTTATACAAATATGTACAAGAATTTTTCTCCCTGCCATTAGACCATAAACGCAATTACGAAATACCTGAACTTGCGGGTCAGCGTGGTTATACAAGTTTTGGTAAAGAGCATGCAAAAGGAAGTGATGCACCAGACTTAAAAGAATTTTTTCAGTACGGGCAGGTGCCAAGAGATAATTTTAAAGAAGAAGATTATCCAGCAAACGTGCAAGTAGATCAAGTTCCTGTATTTAATAAAACTTTTGATGATGCTTATCGTGCCTTTGAAAAAAGTGGTACAGCACTTTTACAGGCAATTGCTTTGTACCTCGGTTTAGATGAGCATTATTTTGATGAATACGTACACAATGGCAACAGTATTCTTAGAGCTATCCATTACCCGCCTATAACGCAAGAACCAGCCAGTGCTATACGTGCGGAGCAGCATGAGGATATAAACCTCATTACGCTGCTCGTGGGTGCCTCTGCTGACGGTTTAGAGATATTGACCAAGCAGGGTGAATGGGTACCAGTAACTTCTTTGCCAGAACAAATTGTTGTGAACGTGGGGGATATGCTACAACGTTTTACCAACAATAAATTAATGAGTACTACACACCGTGTGGTAAACCCTAAAAGAGAATTGTGGCATACCAGCCGTTTTTCCATTCCTTTCTTTTTGCACCCACGCAGCAGTATGAGTTTGCGTTGCCTAGATACTTGTGTTGATGAAGCCCACCCAATAGCGTATGAAGATGCAACTGCCGGTGAATACTTGGATGAAAGGTTAAGAGAGATTGGCTTGAAGAAGTAGAATTTCGATGTTAGATTTTAGAGATCAATAATTAACAGCATAATATTTTAGCCACTGAATAATTCAGTGGTTTTTTTGTGGTTATTTCATTTTATTGTTGTGTGAATAGTTTTTTATATTTGAATCCTTAACCCATTCGTTGAATTTATTTAGACATATACCATTTTTAAAAACTGTGTTCTTGTACAGTCTTACTGCATTTGGTGGTCCGCAAGGTCACCTTGGTATGATGCTTAAAACTTTTGTAAATAAAAAAAATTATGTTACTGAAGAAGAGTTAATTGAATATAATTCTTTTTGCCAGTTATTACCTGGAGCTAGTAGTACACAAACACTTACTTTAATTGGGTATAAAAGAGGAGGAGTTTCATTAGCTGTTATTACCCTTATTATATGGATATTACCAGCGTGTATTTTAATGGGTGCATTGTCATTTTTACTTACACTTTTTCCTTCAAGAAATTATACAGGCAATCTTTTTAAATATTTACAACCAATGGCTATTGGTTTTTTATTGTATGCTGCGGTAAGAGCATTTGGTATTTCAATTACCAATTTTATTACGTTTATGATCATGATTTTTGCGATGTTCATCACGTATTTATTTTTTAAAACACCTTGGGTTTTTCCAATACTTATTATAGCAGGAGGAATAGCCACAAGTCTTAGTAGTAAAAGGATTCCGGAAAAAGAAAAAATAAAGCCAAGGCAAATTCGTTGGACTAATATTTGGTTGTTTGCCATCATTTTTATTATAGCCGGAATACTGAGTGAAGCCGCCCGTAAACAACAATGGGAAAACAGAAAAGTTTATAATCTATTTGAAAATTTTTACAGGTTTGGTAGTTTTGTTTTTGGTGGTGGAGATGTATTGTTGCCTATGATGCTGGACCAATATGTAGAAAGACCATTATCTGAAAATGTTAAGCTTAAAAACCCTGATGCAATAAAAATTGAAAGAGATGATTTACTTACAGGTTATGGATTTGTAAGAGCAATACCTGGTCCTGTATTTTCTGTTGCATCTTTTACTGGTGGAATGGCTATGAAAGATAATGGAACCCACATGCAATTAATTGGGTGTATTATTGGGTCAATAGCTATTTTTTTACCGAGTGCTTTATTGGTCTTATTCTTTTTTCCTGTATGGCAATACCTTAAAAAGTTTGTGGCTGTTTTTAGAGCGCTCGAAGGTATAAATGCTGTGGTGGTGGGTGTTATGGCAGCAGCGGCAGGCTATTTATTAAAAGGAATGAATTGTTCTTTTACAGAACTTACCGGAATATTGGATTGCTTAACCGTAGCATTTACTTTTCTATTACTTAGATATACAAAACTTCCTGCACCTTTTATTGTTTTGATTTGTGTATTCTTAGGATGGATTTTCTAATGATGATTTATAATAACCTCTTAATTCAATTTCTTTCAATACATCATCTGTAACCAAATAGCGGATCGATTTTCCTTCTTTGATATTTTTTCTTATTTGAGTAGAAGAAATTTCTAATAATGGAGCAGAAACAATCTTTATGTTCTTTTGCAAATTAGTTGATACTTCAAAGGAAGGTCTTAAGTAAATATATATATTATAATTATTTATAATCTGTTTATAATTCTTCCATTTTTCTATATTTTGAAATCCATCGCTTCCCAGGATAATAGAGAATAAATGTTGGGGATATTTTTCTCCCAGAATAATGAGTGTATCAATTGTATAAGAAGGCTTAGGCATTTTAAATTCAACATTACTTGCCTTCAATTTATTTTCGCCTTCAATTGCAATTTTTACCAATGATAACCTATGCTGTTCATTTAATAAACCTGCTGCATTTTTAAAGGGATTTTGAGGAGAAACAACAAACCAAACCTCATCTAGATTTTCTGTGTTTAAAATATGGTTTGCAATTATTAAATGCCCAACATGTATAGGATTAAAAGAACCGAAATACAAACCAATTTTCATGGGGCAATGTTATTTAAAGATTCAAATTTTATTAAGATTATAATTCTTCCACCAGAATATGTTCAGCCTCATTTAATCGTAGGCTCAATGTATAACCTGCTACAGAAACAGAAATAGGGTCTTTAAAAGGAGCAATTTTTTCAACCACAATTTTTTCACCCGGTACACAACCCATCTCCATCAATTTTAAAAAAATATCATCATTTTCAAAAGCTCTTATGATTACTTCTTTCCCAATCTTTATTTCCGATAATCTTTTATACATTAGTACTCAGTTCAATTTAACAGGGTGTAAAATTAGTCTATAACCCTTAGCCTTAATTGTTATTTAAAGAATTTATGTCAGTTACATTTCACCAACTTATTAAAACCAACCTACCTAAAAGAAAACAACTTAAAAGTTTTATTCCTACAATATTTTCCAAAGAAGGTAGAAGTCTTGAAATCCTCACCATCATTTTTTGTTCTGATGAATTCTTATTAGAAATGAACAAGGAACATCTTCACCATGATTTTTATACCGATATTATTACGTTTGATTTAAGTGAATCTAAGAAGTCTCCAATAATTGGAGAATTATATATCAGTATTGATAGAGTAAAAGATAATGCAACCACAAACAGAGTTACATTTTACAATGAATTAATTAGAGTAATATTCCATGGTGTATTACATTTATGTGGCTACAAGGATAAATTAAGTAAGCATATTTTAGAAATGAGAAGTAAAGAAAACGAATACTTAGGTTTGTATCAGTTTTAAATACGTTCCACGTGAAAATGTTCCTAGGTGTAACATTAACAAAAAGGTTCCACGGGAAACATACCATAAGGGTTTACTTAAATATTAACCTTTAATTTTTTAGATAGTACCTTTGCATAAATGTTTCAAGAATACGATATTATAGTAGTAGGCGCAGGCCATGCAGGTTGCGAAGCCGCAGCGGCTGGAGCAAATATGGGTAGTAAAACACTGCTCATAACCATGAATATGCAAACCATAGCTCAAATGAGTTGTAACCCAGCCATGGGAGGGATAGCAAAAGGACAAATTGTTAGGGAGATAGATGCACTTGGAGGGTATAGTGGCATTGTTACTGATAAAAGTATGATACAGTTTAGAATGTTGAACCGTTCTAAGGGTCCTGCCATGTGGAGCCCACGTGCCCAGAGCGATAGAATGTTGTTTGCACAAACTTGGCGGGAAATGCTCGAACAAACTCATAATGTAGATTTTTATCAAGATACTGTCTATAATTTAATAGTAGAAGATGGCCAGGTGAAGGGTGTGGTTACAGGGCTAGGTCATAAAATA
>JANPIF010000493.1:0-2143 GCA_031424845.1 Ferruginibacter sp. | reverse complement strand
TTTCATCGCAAATACTTTTCACAGCATTTGCATCATTCATATCAGTTTCAAAATTTAGGGATACTTCTTCTACCGTTTGCAAATCGTAATACAAACCGTACTTACGGCGACTATCATAAATTAGCCAACGCTGGTCTGCATAACGGTTTTCAAAGTGTTTGCTTATTAACGGCAGCACATTATAATCAGGCTGTATAATGCAATAATATAAATGGTCTTTTGTTAACTGAAAACGCACAAATGCTTCCATGCGATGTTTCTCTCTATGTACTTTTCTGTTTATTTGTTGCAGCAATAAAACATCTGCATTGCTATAATCGTTTTCTACTGCTATTGGGGATGAAAGTACATAAGCAATATATCTGTAAATAATATTTTCAATATCTCTTTCTTCGCTTAAGAATGATTTATACAATTGCGAAAATGCATTAGGAGTAAGTTTATCTTTTAGCTTTTTAAAAACACGAGCAGTTTTATCTCTATTGGTTTGTACTTCGTGAATGGTGCCAAACAAAATTCCTGTTTGTGTTTCGCTGTTTACAATATTGGGTTGTTTTATTTTGTATTCACATACTTCAAAAACGGCGGTCATTAATCCTTCAAAGCTGCCATCATAAATAACAATATTCATTTAAAACATTTTTAGCTGCGGCGAAAAATTAGGTTTGTATTTGCTGGTGCCTTCCTGCATAATCATTTGTTTTATTTGCATGGGTTGCAGGTCTTTTTTTTCAAACTCACTATCAGTATGTATAAAGTATTTTGCACGATTTACACTAATTCCAATTTTTTTAAGATGCTCCCATGTAATGCGACTAAACTTTCTGGCAGAAGTTATTTTCTTAGCACTTTGTATTCCAATACCCGGCACACGCATCAGTAATTGATAATCTATTGTATTTACATCCATCGGAAACATATCCATGTTTCGTAATGCCCATCCTAGTTTTGGGTCAATATCAATGTCTAATAATGGATTTTGTTTATCTACAATTTCATTTACTTTGAACCCATAAAAACGCATCAACCAATCTGCCTGGTATAAACGGTTTTCTCTTATCATAGGAACAGGAGTACCAATAGCCGGCAATCTATTATCATTGCTTATGGGTACATAACCAGAATAATACACACGGCGCATGTTCATTGTTTTATAAAATCCATTGGCCATGTATAAAATTTCTAAATCGGATTCTGGCGTAGCGCCAATAACCATTTGTGTACTTTGCCCTGCTGGTGCAAACGAAGGTGTTTTTTTAAATATTTTTTTCTCTTCTTTATTGGCTAAAATTTCCTGCTTTAAATACTGCATAGGCTTTATCATGTCTTCCCGCTTTTTATCAGGAGCCAATAACGCCAAACTTTTTTCAGTAGGCATTTCTACATTTATGCTAAGCCTATCTGCCCACTTGCCCGCTTCTTTCATTAACTCTTCACTAGCACCTGGTATTGTTTTTAAATGTATGTAGCCATTAAAATTATGTTCGAGCCTAAGTTTTTTTGCTACCTGTACCAATCGTTCCATGGTGTAATCTGCATTGGTAAAAATGCCTGAACTTAAAAATAAACCTTCAATATAATTTCTTCTGTAAAAGTTAATGGTTAGATCCACTACTTCCTGTACTGTGAATGCGGCACGCTTTATATCATTACTTTTACGACTTACACAATACGCACAATCATAAATACAAAAATTGGTGAGCAATATTTTCAACAACGATACGCAGCGACCATCTTCAGTATAAGCATGGCAAATTCCATTGGATGCATTACCCAAACCTTTGTCTTTATTTTTTCTGTTACTGCCGCTACTGCTACAACTCACATCATATTTAGCTGCGTCAGCAAGTATGCTTAATTTTTCCTTTATTCTATCACTCATTATTATGTGTTTTACCAAACAAATATACTAAATAAATTAGCCTTTATTTGCTAATAAACTGTGCATTTATACACATGGGAAATAGTTTTTATAAAAGAAATATTCTTATAAAAATGACGGTATAATTATTGGTTATATTATAGTTCAAATAAAAACAGCAAAAGATGACAAATCAAAAACAATTTGGGGTATGGATGGATTTAAGAAATGCTATAGTGGTAGGTAGAGATAATGCAGATGGTGGAGATTTTGTGGTATTGG
>JANPIF010000492.1:0-4179 GCA_031424845.1 Ferruginibacter sp. | reverse complement strand
GCTTAATTTTGCTAAATACTTGTTTAACAAAACAGAATCTTTAATAAAGCCTTTATAATTTACAAAGCCGGCTTTGTTTACATGCTTTTGTACCAATGTTGTCCACTCACTATGGTTTATTGGACTCTTGTTCCCTTTGGGTACACTTGTAAAACATGAACTTAATACCACACTCACCAGGAAAATAATTGAATAATTCTTCATCATTGTAAAATTTGTTTTATATGTACGTTATATGTACTCATTAAGTTTGGTGCAAAAGTTAAAACTAAAAAATGAATAAGAATAAATGTAATTTTATAGAATTAAAACATCATCTTAATTGAGTACTTCTTATTTTAAATATTGTTACATTTTTCTACTAATCTGCTCTGTTTTAAATAGCAGTTGTTACAATATATCAAGAAGTACACCACCTTTGTCAGATACTATTACAGTAAATAAAAATTTTATTGCAGGTGTAAATATGGAAGCACCGCCAAATGAAATTGACAGCAGCTGCTTTATCAATATGAAAAGAATTAATGCAAGATGGGTAGCTTTTATTCCATTTGCATTTAGCAGGCAAGGGCAGCCAGCAGTACAATACAATGCAAGCAGACAATGGTGGGGCGAAAGAGAAGAAGGGATTGTAGCATGCATAAAAATGGCACATGCACAAAATATGAAAGTAATGCTTAAGCCACAAATTTGGATTGGCGGCGGAGTATATACTGGGCATTTTAAAATGGAAACAGATACCGGCTGGTTGCGCTGGGAAGAAAACTATAAGAATTATATTTTACACAATGCAAAAATTGCAGAAGAATATCAAGCAGAAATTTTTTGTATTGGTACCGAAATGGATGAGGCGGTAAAATTAAGGCCTCTTTTTTGGGAGAATTTAATAGACAGTGTGAAAAAAATTTACAAAGGAGAACTTACTTATGCTGCAAACTGGGGCTGCTTTAAAGAATTTAAAAGTTGGGACAAATTAGAATACATAGGTATAGATGCATACTTTCCATTAAGCCCTGCAGTTACACCAACAGTAGATGAATTATTTACTGGTTGGCAACTTCATTTTGAGGATATAAAGCAATTTGAAAAAGTACATAAAAAACCAATTTTGTTTACAGAATATGGATATAGAAGTATTGATAAAGCTGCACACGAACCTTGGTCATCTTACAATAAAGCACCCATAAATTTTGAAGCTCAACAAAATGCTTATGAAGCGTTGTATAAAAGATTTTTATCTGAACCTTGGTTTGCGGGTGGCTTTTTATGGAAGTGGCATGTGAATGATGCCAAAGCTGGTGGAAAAGAAAACAGTAATTACACACCGCAAAATAAACCTGTTGAAGAAGTGATAAAAAAATGGTACAAACTAAGTATATAATATGAAAAAGGTTTTTCTAATCGTAATAATATTTATGTCTGGTTACGCAACTGCTTCTGCGCAAGCAAAAAGAAAAGTAAAAAGCAATAGCTATAATATGTTGCTTAAAAAGATGCTCAACCACAAAGTACCGGAGATATCTGTGGATAGTTTAGTAAAAATTGCAGATGAAGTTGTCTTGTTAGACGCAAGAGAGCCTGATGAATTTAATGTAAGTCATTTAGCAAAGTCCAAATTTGTGGGGTACAATAATTTTACTTTGGATTCATTAAAAGTTATTGATAAGAACGCACCCATTGTTGTGTATTGTTCTGTAGGTTATAGAAGTGGCAAAATTGCTGAGAAGCTTATGGAGAATGGCTTTACCAATGTTCAAAATTTGTATGGCGGCATTTTTGAATGGAAAAATATGGATAATAAATTGGTTGATAAGAATGGCATTACCGATGATGTACATCCATACAGTAAAAGCTGGGGAATATGGTTAAAAAAAGGAAACAAAGTTTATAAGAAATAAGCCCTACTTAATACTTAATACTACACTTTCTTTCTTAAAAGAATATAGTGCAGCACCTATTACAATTACATATTCCAATGCAATTACCCAATAATTTTCTTTAAACGGAATACCATAAGCATGGTAAGATAAAAAGGCAGCGCTCATCCAAACAAATGCATATTTTTTATTGGTAAATAAAGTAAAGGGTAACAAATTTATTATGTACCAAGGGTGTACCGTGGTTGCGAAAAAATAGTAAAGCGATAAAATCATTAATACACAAATTGAATAGCTATAGAAGGACAATTTTTTATTTGTAAAAAAAACAATCGCATAAATTAATAAGAATACAGCCATGAGGAATGGCCCAATAAAGCTGATGTAATTATAGCCTTTAACCCACCACCCTATTTCTCTTGCCAAATAATATATGGATGCATTGAACTCGAAATTTTGAAAATAAAGATTAAGGCTTTGGCTAAATGTATTTATAGATTGGACACTTATAAAAGGTAAAAAACTAATTGAAGCAAAACCAACAGCAATTAAACAAAAAACTATGCCTTTTTTCCATCCGAGATAACGTAACAGCAGCGGTAAAAGCAGCAACGGCAGTAGTTTGGTAACAATAGCGAGTCCCCAAAAGATGGCAGCAATGGTTAGTTTATTCTCTAATATATAATATATACTTACCAGCATTAAAGCAACTTGCATTACCTCAAAATGTGCATTTCCTACACCTTCAATTATAACTAAAGGATTAAATGCATACAATAAAATAAGTTTTACATCCAGCTTTAATTTCTGTAAAATTTTATACAAAAAAAGGATGGCAATACAATCTGATAATGCCACTATCAATTTTATGATTACTATACTTACAACAATTGATTTAGCGCCAATAAAAGCAGCTATTGTAAAAACTAATTGCATTAATGGTGGGTAGCAAGTATAAAATTGTGGATGGTTAATTAAGTGATGTAATTTTTGATAGTAATCACATCCTTGGGTTGTGGTAGAAAGACTTGCCAAATAATTGTCGGGCGTGGTGAGCAAGGGATTATTGCCATGTACAATTAATTGACCGTCCCAAATAAAGCGATACACATCATCGCTAAGAGAAGGAATAATAAATGCGGACCCAATGCGCAATATAACAGCTGCTATAATTATTTGTTTTATTGAAATCTGTTCTTTCTTATAATAAAAAAACAAAAAGAAACCGTGTTGTAAAATTTGCCAGATTAAAAGTTGGGTAAAATTTTCTCTGCTTATAAAATTCTGGCCGGCAAATAAGGTAATAGCAAAAAAAACTTGTAAAATAATGAACTGTGTTACAAAATTATTTTTATATCCAATGCTGGTTTCAGGCATATTTGAAAATAGTTTTTATTATTTTAATACCTGCCAATACACTTCCTTTTATGGTACCGCTCACTTTACTTTCGCCGCCTGCTCGTTTTCTATATTTGACAGGAATATTTACACAACGGAGTTTTGCTTTCACAGCTTTTACCTGCATTTCTACCGTCCACCCATAATTTTTATCTTCCATTTTTAACCTTTCCAAAGCCTCCCAGGTTATTGCTCTAAAAGGCCCAAGATCTGTAAATCGATGCCTAAAGAAAAGTCGTATTAAAAAAACGGCTAACCAGTTTCCAAAAACCTGTTGTGGTGTCATACTGCCCGTTTCTCTTAATGCTTTTATTCTGCTGCCAATTACCATATCTGCTTTTCCATCTAATATTGGCATTAGTAATTTTTGTAGTTCTTCAGGGTAATCGCTAAAATCTCCATCTAAAAAAACTACGATATCGCACCCCCCAGTTGTTCTTATATACTCCAATCCTTTTAAACATGCATTGCCATAACCGGGTAATTTTTGAAGCAGAACAGTTGCGCCCTGGTGTTTTGCAATAGAGGCTGTGTTGTCATTACTGTTATTATCAATCACAATTATTTCTGAGCAAATGCCCTTTGGAATGGAAATAATAACAAGCCCAATGCTTTCTTCTTCGTTTATAGCAGGAATAATTAGCTTAATTATTTTATTGTTGTTCATTCAAATTTTAGTTGTTGCCGCAAAAAAACGTTTTAGTGAAAACATTGTTACTTTAATAACCTTTGCAACCTACATTAAAAACCAATGTTATGTAGTTTTGCGTAATTAAAACGAGTTTAAATTTAAAAAATGAAAAAATATACCCTTCTTGCTCTTATTCTCTCTATACTATATACAAATACCAATGCTCAGGTAAAAAATTTACAGGATTTTTTTATTAAAACAGATAAATTTTTA
>JANPIF010000491.1:0-5145 GCA_031424845.1 Ferruginibacter sp. | reverse complement strand
GGTGCAAGTGCTACCATAGAATGGAATATTGTAAATAAAATTTTTGAAAAAACTGCAAGACCTCAATTATCACAAGCCATCATTGATTCGCTGTTGCAAACTAAAGGAAGAATAGATCCAAATTTATTATCAGGATATTTAAATAATGAGAGTAGAGA
This sequence comes from Ferruginibacter sp., assembly GCA_031424845.1. GTDB lineage: Bacteria > Bacteroidota > Bacteroidia > Chitinophagales > Chitinophagaceae > Ferruginibacter. The sequence continues at coordinate 4,987 of JANPIF010000491.1, read as the reverse complement.
AACCTTTATAAAAAGTGTAGTGATAAATGTAATGAGTACTCCTGAGTATCAGTTGAGTTGAGGAATGGAGAACAGACGACAGACAACAGACGACGGACCACAGACAACAGATGACTGACCACAGACGACAGAAAAAAAAATTAAAAATAAATAGCAGACTCCAAATATTTACAGACTTCAAAAGTCCCCCCTCGGGGGGGATTTAGGGGGGCTCTTAAAACATCATATTATGCATTTCAAACGCAGAGAATTTTTACAGATAGGCTCACTAGCCACCGCATCTTTAATGATGCCAAAATTTTTAAAAGCATTTGAAAAACCTGCCATGGTGCCCGCAGGAAATAAGGTAGTAGTAGTAATACAATTTAGTGGCGGTAACGATGGCCTAAATACCGTTATACCAGTTACCAATGATATTTACTATAAAGAAAGAAGAGTAATTGGCATTACAAAAAATGATGCGCTTAGCTTGACAGATTCGGTAGGTTTGCATCCTTCACTGGAAGCATTTAAAGGATTATATGATGATGGAAATTTAAGTATAATGAATAGCGTGGGTTATCCAAATCCTGACCGCTCTCATTTTCGCAGTATGGATATTTGGCAAAGTGCCAGTGCAAGCAACGAATATTTAAACACGGGTTGGCTGGGGCGTTATTTAGATGCACAATGCAAAGGTTGCGATAAACCTACACAGGCATTAGAACTGGATGACACTTTAAGCCTTGCTTTAAAAGGAAATCAAAGTAAAGGCCTTGCATTTAAAGATCCAAGAAAATTATACAGTACCAGCAACGAAAAGTTTTATAAAGATATAAATGCAGCTCACTCAAAAACGGAAGAAACGGTTGACTATTTATACAAAACAATGAGCGAAACACTGAGCAGTGCAGATTATATTTTTAAGCAAAGCAAAATGAATCCTACCACTCAAAGCTATCCTGCTACTGAGCTCGGTAAAAATTTAAAAACAATTGCTTCACTTATTATGAGTGATATTAATACCAAAGTATATTATGTATCCCTTGGTAGTTTTGATACACATGTAAACCAGGCAAACCAACAAAAAAGATTGTTTGAAGAATTAAATGGTGCAGTAAAAGCATTTACGACCGACTTAAAAAATAATAATAGGTTTGAAGATGTATTAATGATGACCTTTTCTGAATTTGGAAGAAGGGTTTCTCAAAATGCAAGCAATGGTACCGACCACGGTACAGCCAACAATATGTTTTTTATTAGTGGCGGCTTAAAGCAAAAAGGATTACTGAATGAAATGCCGGATCTTTCAAATTTAAACGACGGTGATCTTAAACATACTGTTGATTTTAAAAATGTATACGCAACTGTTTTAAACAACTGGCTCGGAGTAAATGATAAAGAAATTTTGGGCGGCAGTTTTGAGAAGATGAAGTTTGTGTAAAAAATTAAACATAGATATATTAAAAAAATGGCATCTTAACTGGTGCCATTTTTTTCTTTGTATACACAATTGTAAATTTTATTTTAGTTTTCTCATTATATCATATATTGTGAGGATAAACAATTGCTTTTTTTGAAATAAACTTTTATAAATATGCTAGAAAACTCCATCGCTGCATCTGCAGAAAACAACAATGATTTTTTTAAAAACAAAGTGCTTGGTCATCCCGCAGGTTTGTTTGTGTTATTTTTTACAGAAATGTGGGAACGTTTTTCTTATTATGGCATGCGTGCATTACTTGTATTGTTTCTAATTTCTTCTTTGGAAAAAGGCGGGTGGGCTTGGCCGGAAGAAAATGCATTAGCATTATATGGCACTTATACATCACTCGTTTATTTAACCACTATAATGGGTGGTTACCTTGCAGATAAATATTTAGGATATAGATGGGCTGTAGTTATTGGAGCTTGTTTAATGACGCTTGGCCACGCAAGTATGGCTGTTGAAACACCTACATTTTTATACATTGGTATTGGCTTATTAATTTTTGGTAATGGCTTTTTTAAACCAAATATGACATCTATTGTATCCCATATGTACAAAGATCATCCTGAAAAGAAAGATGGGGCTTACACAATTTTTTACATGGGTGTAAACGCTGGTGCATTTTTAGGAATTATGCTTTGCGGTTACATTGGGGAAAAAGTTAGTTGGAGTTGGGGCTTTGGCTTAGCAGGTATTTTTATGTTTTTTGGAATGTTACAATTTTATTTTACTCAGAAAATTTTTGGTGATATTGGTACTAAACCAACAGCAGCAGAAAATCTTGCAAAAGAAAACTTAAATGATGGAGATAAAAGAGTTCCATTTTCCACATTAGATATCATCTTAATGATTGGTTCATTATTCCTCGGATTATTGTGGATATTAAATGACCCTTATTCAAAAATTAGCGGCAACAATTTATTAGATTTTACCGTAGCAGGTTTGGCAGGTAAAAACTTTACCATTCTACTTGGACTAGCTTTGTTTTTAATTTTACTTGTTGGAAGAATTACTCGTTATTCTAAAGTAACAAGAGAGCGATTAATTGCAGTAACCATATTTGCATTTTTCACTGTTTTCTTTTGGGCTTCTTTTGAGCAAGCCGGTGGTTCAATGACCATCTTCGCACAAAAATATACACAGCGAGCATTTACAGGAACGGCTGCAAACATTTATAAAATTGTAAATACACTTCTTACCGTGGTGCCTTTAGGTATTATCACATTTGTATTGTGGAAACTATTCACTCAAACATTTAAAAAGTATGCCATTGGAAACATTATTCTTGCAACCAGTTTCGTAGTAATATGGGGAGTAGTTATTTGGATGCTTAACCGTGAGTACAATGCAGAAACTACCGAAATAGCCGCCTCTTGGTTTGGTATTTTAAATTCATTTTTTATTATTGCTTTTGCTCCATTGGTTTCAAAAGTTTGGGAAAGTAAATACAACCCACCTGCAGCTTTTAAATATGGTATAGGTATGACCTTGCTTGGGCTTGGCTTTGCATCTTTAGCATACGGAGCTTCTTCTATTGTAGCAGGTGATGAAAATATAAAAGTGAGTATGTTGTGGTTGGTATAGGCTTATTTATTTCATACACTTGGTGAGTTATGTTTATCACCTGTTGGTTTATCTTATGTAAGTAAACTAGTACCTGCACGCATGATTGGTGTTATGTTTGGTATTTGGTATTTAGCTATTGCTATAGGCAATAAAACTGCTGGTGCAATGGGTGGAATGATCAATGAAATAACAGCTAAATATTCTTTAAGTACTTTCTTCTTAATATTTACAATAGTACCAATTGGTATAGCATTGCTTGCAATGCTGCTACATCCATTGCTTAAGAAATTAATGCACGGCGTTAGATAATAAAATTATATTTCAATACTATAAAAGTCTTTAGATTAAGTTCTAAAGACTTTTTTTATATTTAGACTTCAAAACCACCAATATGACTGCACAAATTACACTGGAAGAAATTCAAAATTTCAAAGGGAAATATCCCAAACAATTGTGGTATTTATTCTTTTCAGAAATGTGGGAGCGCTTTTGTTTTTATGGAATGCGTGGCATGCTTACCTATTTTATGGTTACGCAATTACTGATGAAAGATGATCAGGCAAATTTGCAATATGGCGCAACACAAGCATTTGTTTATGCATTTACATTTATAGGTGGTCTGTTTGCAGATAAAATTTTAGGGTTTAGAAAATCACTTTTTTGGGGTGGTATTTTAATGATAGCCGGCAGTACTATTCTAGCAATAGATCCTAAAGAGTTTTTCTTTTTAGGTATCAGTTTTACTATTGTAGGTACAGGCTTTTTTAAGCCAAATATTTCTACCATGGTGGGTGCTTTGTACAAAAAAAATGATACCCGTAGAGATGCAGGTTTCTCTCTATTTTATTCTGGTATCAACATTGGTGCACTCTTAGGAGGTTATGCATGTATTGCTATTGGTAAAAATTATTCTTGGAACCTTGCTTTCGGTTTAGCGGGTATTGTAATGGTTATTAGTTTAATCACTTTTGTTTTTACACAAAAAAGTTTGGGTCCTATAGGCTTACCTCCAGGTGAGCATAACGATGTTTTATCTATAGACAATACTGATATTACTACGCTTGTGGCAAAACCAAAACCATGGCATACATATGCAGTTTTTGCTGGGTCACTTTTAGTTATTCCTGTAATTATGAAAATGGTAGCTAAAACAGAATACACGGATTATTTTATGTACAGCATTGGACCCTTAACGCTTATATATCTTTTATATGAAATGACTAAGTACGATAAAATAGCAGTTAAAAAATTAATTGCTGCATTGGTATTTATTGTATTCTCTATTTTATTTTGGGCATTTTTTGAGCAAAGCGGCGGATCGTTAAGTTTGTTTGCAGCAAATAATTTGGATAACAAAATTTTAGGTGCAATTACTTTAGATCCTAATGGCGTAAACAATGCAGCCAATTCTTTGTTTGTAATAATTTTTGCACCACTGCTTGGTATTGCTTGGATAGCTATGGCAAAGAAAAAAATTGAACCTAATACGGTAGTAAAATTTGGCTTAGGATTTTTATTTCTTGCAGGAGCTTTTTATATTTTTTATGCTACCCGTTTTTTTGCGAATGCACAAGGTATAGCTTCGCTTGATGTATTTACCATTGCCTATTTAGTTATTACGTTTGGCGAATTATGTTTATCTCCTATCGGGTTATCAATCATGACTAAATTATCGCCTGTAAAATTGCAAGGTGTAATGATGGGTATGTGGTTTTTAGCCAGTGCATACGGTCAATATGTAGCAGGTATTTTGGGAGCAGGTTTATCTTCTGCAGGAGAAAATGATACACCAGTTCAAAAATTAATGACCTTTACTGATGGATATAAACAATTGGCTATTTATGCATTGATTGCCGGTATAGCTTTAATTGTTATTTCACCGCTTGTAAAAAAATTGATGGGTGATGTAAAATAAAAGTGAATTCGTAATAAAAGTTTTTTTCTTAATTTTCA
>JANPIF010000490.1:0-15310 GCA_031424845.1 Ferruginibacter sp. | reverse complement strand
AATTTTTTTACCATCTAAAAGATAAACTACATTTGAAGAGTCGCCGATAACTTTCATTATCAGATTTACAGATTCATTTTTTCTTCTGGTAGAATCTGAAAGATATAATGGTATTTTTTCTTTTGATGAGGCTATATTATTGTTTACCGAGCCTTCGTCATTCTTTGTAGTTTCATTATTTAATGGATTCAAATTATATAATGCATAATTTTTTATTGCATCTAACACATTTTTTGCAAAAGTTTCCTGTCCCTTTTCTGACAGGAGGTAGGCCAAATCTTTGTCATTGGTTAAATAACCGGGTTGTATCAATATAGAAGGAAATGTATTAGCGTCTAGTATCCAAATTCCTTTTTCTCTTTGATTTGGCATCGGAGAAACATTTAATTCATAGTTTTTGTTAAATGAACTGATCATTGCTGAAGCCAAAACTTTACTTTTTTCTAAATTAGGTATTGGTTTACGTGTCACGTAGACATTCATGCCTGAAACAGTATTCCATTTATTTTTTGGAGTGCTTTCTAAATGAATTGAAATAAACATATCCGGATTTTGTGCTTTTGCAAATTCAGCTTTTTGCCTAGGGTCTGCAAATACATCATTATCTCTACTCAAAATAATTTGTATGTTCTCATCTTTATTTAATGCTTTAATTTTTTTTACTAATTGCAATGCAATATCTTTTTCAGTAATACCATCTTTATTAACTGCTCCTGCATCAGTTCCTCCATGCCCTGCATCAATTACAACTATAATTTTGCGATTTAATTTTCCGGTATCATTTGGTTTACCAATATTGTTTGCAATCTTTATAGTAAATGCTCCAAACACAATAATCAATAGCGGCAACACCAGCAAACGACTAATATAATTCATACTAGGGTGTTGGTTTTTTGTAAGCATTATAAGTCTTCTTTTTATAGGTGAGTAGAAAAAATTGTTGGTGATGTAAAAGTTTTTTTGTGGGTAGGTTGCCTCCAATATCATGGCAGCAAATGCTGCGGTATCGCCATTTTCTACAGCTTTTTTATCTGCAATAAATTCATGTATCATGCTAAGTTCTCTTCTTATTACCCAAAAAATCGGGTTACTCCAAAATGCAATCAATACTAGGTTGATAAACATTTTATCCCAACTGTGCCGTTCCTGTACATGGGCTATTTCATGCTTAAAGATTCGGCTTCCGTTGCTACTGTTTATATCTATTTGTTTGTTCCAAAATATGTATTTAAAAAAAGAAAATGGTGTTCCTCTGGCAGCATCGGTATTTATAAATTGAATATTTTCTATGCTGATTTTTTCATGCCTTTTCATTAATACAACAATGGAAATAAACATTTGTATAAGCATTATTAATAAGACTGCACTAATAAGCACATATACAAAAGGTAAAACATCAATAAAGCTTAGAGTAGTTTTATTAGGTGCACCAATTATTATTTCATCCATATATTCATCGCTGGCGTTTACTACCTGCAACATTTTTATTACAGTCGTTTTATTTTCATTTGCATGAAAAATATTGATTTTAAATACAGGCAGTATTATAGAGATTGCAACAATAGCAAGCAAGTAAAACCGATTGTATGCATGAAAAACTTTATTGCGAAGAAAAAACCAATAGTAGGAAAATAGCACTGCAGAACAAATAATCACTTTTAAAAGATAATAAGCAAATGGTAACATAAAAGATTTTTATAGTTATAATTTTAGATAAGATAAAATCAATACTCTCTATTATAGTCGCCCTCCTCGAGAGGTGTTAGGGCAGGACCTACTTCTTCTTCAATTCTTTCAGCAGCATTTCTAAATCTCCAATACTTAAATTATTTTCCTTTACCATAAATGAAACAGCATTGCTGAAACTTCCTTCAAAATAACCTTTTACAAAATTTTTCATACTGGATTTACTGTAAGCTTCTTTGCCTACAAGGGCATAATACTGGTGCATGCGCCCAAACACATTTACACCTATAAATTCTTTTTCAGTTAAAATTTTTATTACAGTTGCTACTGTATTGTTGTGGGGTTTGGGTTCAGGTAGGGCATCTATTATTTCTCTTAAAAATGCTTTATCCAGTTTCCATAAAACCTGCATTATTTGTTCTTCTGCTTTTGTAAGTTGCTTTATCATTTTAGTAATTGATAAAGTAAAACTATAAAGATAGTTCTATAACTACAAATATAGTTATCCACATAATTATTTGTGAATGCCTATAGAAAAGTTATTTAAGATAATAATAAAAAAGCTTTACTGATCGAGCATCCTTATTTTCTTCAAAGATGGTTCTGAGGGTACCATCTTTATTGTAATTGTAATGTACAACGGTTTGCTTTTTATATTTTGATTCGTCCATTTTTAATCCAGCATTAAATTCAGTAATTGCAATTTCTAATTTAAAACATTGCCCATTTTTATTGTATGACCACTTATACATGTATGGATTTTCTAAAACCTTTAAAACGGAAGTATTATTTGTACTGTATCGTGTAAAAATGGTTGTATTCGGAAAGGTGGCGGGTGGTTTCTGTAAATAATTTATACTATCTAAAAAACCTTCACTCGAATAAGAGTATATATCGGTTCTCCAAAGACTAGAATTAAAATATGAATTAGATTTTATTATTTCACCTTTATCGTTATAATATTTTTCAGAACGAAGCGTATCTAATTTTTCTATTTTCGGATCAGAAATAATAATGCTAATTGATTTTCTAAAATTTTTATTAATATAAGTGTAATATTCAGATTGGTAGATTTTCTCATCTTGCGTAAAAAAATACTTTGATCTTTTTCCTTCAATATTATATTGAAAAAAGTATTTATAACAATAAAAAGTATCTTTCTTTACATTTTGTAAACAATCAGTAAAATCTTTAACCGCACCGTTTTCATTGATTGTGCTTGTATAATTTAAAAATGATTTTACTTCTCCTCTAGGAGCATTTTTATATACCATTATTTTTTTGACACCTGCATTTTTTAATATTATACTGGAATTGATAGCGGTATCATTGAAAGCTAAAAAACTACTATTCATTGGTAGAAATTCATACCATTGTGCAAAAAGATTTGCATTGATAAAATATACTAAGGCTAAAAAGAGTACAATCTTTTTCATTATTTATTTGATCTATAAACTCGTTTGATAAAAGAGATAAATCTACCATTTCTATTTTTAACAAGTTGGTATAAAAAATTATTTACCAATGGAATATCAGAATATTTATATTTGCTAATAACAACCTATTCGCTCAACAGTAAGCGGAATCATATTCTTAAGTTTTTTTACAATTTTAAATATATGTCTCAATCAATAATAGAATTAAAAGGCGTAAACATTTACCAAGGAGAAACACTTATTTTAAGTGATGTAAATATATCCGTAGATAAAGGAGAATTCGTTTATTTGGTGGGGAAAACCGGTACAGGAAAAAGCAGTTTGCTTAAAACATTGTATGGAGATCTTCAGCTAACGGAAGGACAGGGCTGGGTTGTAGGACATAATTTAAAAGAACTTACATGGAAAACGACTCCTTTTCTTCGCAGAAATTTAGGAGTGGTTTTTCAGGATTTCCAATTACTTACAGATAGAAATGTAAACGAAAATTTGAAATTTGTACTCAGAGCAACCGGGTGGAAAGATGAAAAATTAATGGATGATAAAATTGCTGATGTGCTCGACAAAGTTAATCTTGCCACGAAAGGTTTTAAAATGCCTTTTGAGTTGAGTGGGGGAGAGCAGCAACGTATAGATGTTGCAAGAGCTTTACTAAATTCTCCTAAATTAATATTGGCAGATGAACCTACAGGAAATTTAGATCCAGAAACAAGCGATGAAATAATGCAATTGCTGTTTCATATTTGCAGAGATTTTGGAACGACGATTGTGATGGCTACACACGATTATGTAGTGATAAATAAATTTCCGGCACGTACCATAAAAACAGAAAGTGGAAAAGTTTGGGATAATGCTACGGTAGCATCTCACTAATTAAAACTGCGTTTTGTTCGTTGTTATATAAATTTTTTAATGCGGTGCTCCGGTGCTGCATTTCTTTTTGGGAAAAAGGTTGGTTAAAAAGGGATTTAATTTTTTCTATAAAAGTACTTTCTGTTTCAACAACAGTGCACAATTCAATTACACCAGAACCCTCTGCACCTGCATTATTTACAACACAATGTCTGCCATTATACAATGCATTGAGTAGTTTTAATTTTACTCCTGTTTTATTAAAGGAGGGTAAAATGTTTATTTGAGCATGCTGTATAAGCAACTGCATATTTTCTTCTGTAGGATTAACTACAATGCTAACAAATTTATATTTTTTTGATTCGATTATTAATTTTCTAGAAGGGTTTCTACCTGCAATTACTAGGGGGATTTGTAAATTACAAAATATCTTTTCCATCAGCCATAATGCTGCTATTTCATTTTCGTTGATAGATAAATTTCCATGATATAAACAATATAACCCTTTGCCATCATCTATCTTCACTAAATCGTGAGGTAAAAAAACAGGAATAAACTGAATTACTTTTGCTCCAAATGCTTCTTTATAATAAACTAAGTCTTCGGAGCTTACAGTCCATATTTGTACTTTGTTGGCAATTTTTTCTTCATATTTTTTTAGAAGTTTTGCTTCGTATCCGTAGTACAATTTTTTTAAAAAATTTCTTTCATGTTGTGCAAGTTGTTCGTAATATTTATGTTCAACATTGTGTAAACGCAAAAAAAACTTTCTTCGAATTAATTGTGGATGTTGTAAATAATAGGAACAATGTATTCCCTCTAGCAATATGGGGTAATCGTCATTTAAAAGGTTTTTCAAAAGAACTTTATCTCTTCTGCTGTAAACAATAAAAGGTAGAGATAGTGATACTCCTGTAAGCTTTTTTCTTCTGTAATAAATTACAGACTCACAATATTTTTTTAATTCATCCTGCTCAGGTCTTTCATTTAGGAAACAGTGTAAGTGTATTTTTATACCAATTTTGTGAAGCCATTTTATTTTGTAAAACAAATCCACCACTCCACCAAAATCAGCAGGGTAGGGCACATCATGTGTTATTATATGTAAATGGTTTTTGGTCACAAATATGGTTTGTAAATTGCTTTTAAAATTTCTCTTTCATTTTCCCAACAAAGTTCTTTTGCAGCAGCTAAACAGTTTCGCTTGTATGCAATATAAGTTTGTTGATCTGCCATCATATTTAAAACAGTGTTTGCAAGTACTTTTGGTGCATTGCTTTCAATACAAATACCGCAATTATATTTTTCAATTATGAATTTTACTTCAGGTATTGCAGTAGCTATTACAGGTACGCCTGCATGAATATAATCGAATATTTTGTTTGGTAAATTGTATAGGCAGTTTAAATCATCAAACGAATCTAAACTAAAAGCTATCGTTGCAAGGCCTGTATATTTTTTTAATTTAGCTGGCGGCAATTTGTCAATCATTTCTACTTTATCCATTAAAGTCCATTCCATTCTTTTTTGTTTAATATCTTCCCATTGGTTACCGCCACCAATCATAATAAGCATATAATTATTCGGCAAGTATTTCATGGCTTCCAATAATTCTATTCCACCTCTACCTTCGTTTATACCGGCGCCTTGCAACATTAAAATAATTTTATTTTGCCAATGATCAGGTAAAACATACGGAGAAGTAACTTCAGTAACAGGAACATTTCTCACAATGCTTATTTCATTGCCATATTCTTCAAAATATTTTTTTCGTACAGAATTATTTACTGTATATACTGTTTTCAATTTGGGAAAAATCCAGTTTTCAAAAAACTTCCAGGTTTTTCTTTTTAAATGCGAATTTTTCAATTCAGGCACACCGGTAAAATATTCATGGGTATCATAAAACAACTTCTTACCTCTTAATTTTCCAATTATAAAATTTGGAATAAGGGCATCTAGATCATTGGCAAGAAAATAATCGGTTTTGGCAAACAGCAATCGCCAAAAAAGTTTAAAATTAAACTCAGCATATTGTAAAATTCCTTTGCGAAAAATGCACTTTATCCTTGTTGCTTTAAACAGATATTCGTCCAGAGGCAAACTTTTATTAAAACTTCTGGCAAATACTAAAACTTCAAATCCCATTTGTTGCAATGTTGTGCAAATGCGTATTACACGCTGGTCTGTGGTAAGATCAGATATAACGGAAACTGTAATTTTTTTTGAAGCCATAAAAATAAATATCCCAATATGCAAATTTGCTAATCCTCAAAAAATCGGGACAAGTAATGCATAATTTTTTTAAATCAACCTTATTTTAAATAGAATGCTTTCATTAGAAAATTATTCAGCAAATAAAATAATGTGACAAGATATACAATTACAAAAGTATCATAAACCTATCGAGAAATGAAAAACGAGAAATCCCTTTGCTTTACAAGAAGTTTAATTAAATAAGTATGTTTTTAAATGCTCATGAATATATTCAGCAGCCTTCCCATTACCAAAAATAGCCGTATCAAAATTTGATTGAAGATTATTTATTTCATTATAACATTTTACAATCATTTGTTCATCTGCTGTAGTATTTATAGAACATTTTTCTGTAATTATTTCCGGCCAAAAAGGCTTGTCCATTATAATCAAAGATTTTTTTTTCAAAAAATATGCTTCTCTACTCGTACCGCCACTATCTGTAATTACATAGGAAGAATGTTGTAAAAGATTTTTCATGGCAGGATAACCAAGTGGCTCCAAAATTTTAAAAGTTGCAGAAAGTCCATATTCAGCCATTCTTTTTTGTGTATGTGGGTGTAAAGGCATTACCACAGGAATGTTTTTATTAATACTATTAAGTGCATTAATAATATTGGTAAGTTTTTCCTGACTAATCAAATTTGCTTCTCTGTGAATAGTACAAACTACATAATCATTTTCTGTTATAATTTTTTGTTGAGAGGGCTCAATTTTTAAAAATGCATCCAACATTAAATCACCCGTAAGCAAGGTTTCAGTGGGAATAGACTTTGTATAACCTTCTTCCTTCATTGTTTGCAAATTAAACTCCGTACAACAGTAATTTACATCTGCTAATCTATCAGTAAGTATTCTGTTAGTTTCCTCGGGCATGCTGTTATCATAAGTACGCACCCCAGCTTCAAAATGTATAAGTGGCATTGAACATTTTTGGGCAGCCATTGCAGCAGCTAATGTGGTATTGGTATCCCCATAAACGAAAACGGCTGCATTTTTATGTTGTAAAATGTAATTTTGTAATGCATTTGCTGCTTGGCCAATAAAAAGAAAAGGAGAGGAGTTTTGAATATTGAAATTTATGGTAGGTTGTGGTATTTTTAATTCATCAAAAAATACATCGCTCATGTTATAACTAAAATGCTGACCAGTATGAATAATTTGCTGCTCCAAGCTTTCGTCTTTCAATAGTTCGTTGTACAATACTGCCAGCTTTATAAACTGTGGGCGGTTACCAACTATGTGTATGATTGTTTTCAAATTAGCTATTCAAATATATATTCTCAATTATTTCCACGGTTTTTAATCCTTCTTCGCCCGATGCAAGGTCGTGTTGAGGATTTTGCAATGCTTGTACAATATTTTCATATACTTTATCGTGGTTGCTCATACTTCCCTGGTAAAAACCATATCCATTTGCAGGGTTTCCTTTTGGTAAATTAGGTTTTTCTATTCCCTTAACCTGACAATATTCCAATTCGTTGAGATATTGACCGCCAACTTTTACAGTACCATTTTCAGCAAAAACCGTAAAGGAACCTTCCATATTTTTTTCGAAACTGTTAACTGTATAATTTAATGTACCAATAGCACCGTGTTTCATAACAAAAATAACTGCACCCGTATCTTCAATTTCAATTAAGGAATGCGCATAGTTTTTTATAGATGATTTTACCGATTCTACATCTCCAAGAAGCCAATATAACAAATCTATAAAATGACAGAACTGTGTGTATAAAGTGCCACCATCTAATTTTTTTGTACCCTTCCAATCTTTATAATAATCGCTGGGTCTGTTCCAAAAACAATTTATTTGAAAACTGTAAATGTTTCCGAGTTGGTTTTTTGTAATTAAGTTTTTAAGAAATACAATAGGAGGATTGTACCTGTTTTGTTTTACTACAAAAAGCTTTTTATTAGCTTCATTAGCAGCTTTAATCATTTCTTGTCCATCAGCTGCCAAAATACACAAGGGTTTTTCGCACAGTACATTTGCTCCGGCTTGCAAACAAGAAATGGAATGAGCGGCATGCAAACCATTAGGAGTACAGATACTTATAACCGTTAAATTTTTTTCAGTACTAAGAAGTTGTTCGAGAGAATAATAAGCTTTTGCATCATAGCATTTCGCAAATTCTTTGGCTTTTTGTTCATCAATATCACATACTGCTGCAAGTGTTCCTACCTTTATGGCCTGCTCAGCATGCCTTTTGCCAATTCTACCACAACCTATTATTGCAAATCGTATATTCATACAGTCGCAATATTCAAAAAAAAACATCAAAATACCACATTATTTAGCTTTTTTTATATACTTTTGCACTCAATTATAAAAAAGATAAAACAAAAACGTTTTAAACAAAAAATTAATGTCGCATTTAACTTTAGAAAGAAAAGCAACCATTTTCTCAACTTACGGCGGAAACGCTAAGAACACAGGTTCTATTGAAGGCCAAGTAGCAATGATTACTGAGCGCATCAACCACATTTCAAATCATTTAAAAACCAATAAGAAAGATTTTTCTTCTCAGCGTGGTTTAATGATAATGGTAGGTCAGCGTAAAAGATTGCTTACTTACCTTAGCAAACACGATCTTACAGGTTACAGAGCGCTAATTGAAAAATTAGGTCTTCGTAAATAATTTATTATATGTAATTATTAGAATTTTTTCCCAACTGTATTGTACCGTTGGGATTTATTCTTTATACCTACTATCTTTTTAACATGTTGAAAATACAATTTCAACCATAAAATTATTCAAATGTCATTACTCCAACCAAAATCAATTACGTTCGATATAGGTGGTGGAAGAATGGTTACCATCGAAACGGGCAAAATGGCTCGTCAGGCTGATGGAGCTGTTACAGTTCGCCAGGGAAACTGTATTTTACTTGCAACTGTTGTTGCCAATAAAGAACCAAAAGAAGGTCAATCGTTCTTTCCATTATCTGTTGATTATCAGGAAAAATTTGCATCAAATGGTCGTGTACCGGGTTCTTTCTTTAAAAGAGAAGCTCGTTTAAACGATTACGAAATTCTTACTTCACGCTTAATTGACAGAGCTCTTCGTCCATTATTCCCGGAAGATTATGTATGCGATGTACAGGTATTAATTTCACTTATTTCATCTGATGATGAAGTAATGCCAGATTCTCTGGCTTGCCTTGCAGCATCAGCAGCATTAGCAGTTTCAGATATTCCGATTCAAGAAATGCTATCTGAAGTACGTGTAGCTAAGGTAAACGGTGAGATCATCATCAACCCTACCCGAACTCAGTTAGCTACTGCGGATTACGAATTTATAATAGCCGCTACCAACAAAAATATAATGATGGTGGAGGGTGAGGCAAAAGAATGTAGCGAAGAAGATTTGATTGTTGCTATTGAAGAAGCACATAAAGCTATACAAGGTCATGTAAAGGCACAGGAGGAGTTAAGGGCGTTAGTTGGTGTAACTTCAAAAAGAGATTACACAAAACCATATCGCAATGAGGAGTTAGATGCCAAAATAATAGCTTTTGCGAAAGATAAAATGTATGCTATTGCTTCTGCAGCTTCTGCAAAACACGAACGTAGTGCAGCATTTAGCAAATTGTACGATGAAGTAAAAACACATTTTGGTGAAGACGAAAGTTTAACTGATCAAGACAAAAAATTGTTTGGTCATTATACAGGCGAGTTACAATACAATGTGGTGAGAGATATGATCTTAAATGATCGTAAAAGATTGGATGGCAGAGGAACAGAAGATATACGTCAACTAGAAATGGAGACAGATATTTTACCAACCCCTCACGGTTCTGCATTATTCACAAGAGGTGAAACACAATCACTTACAACTGTTACCTTGGGTACGCCATTAGATGAGTTACTAGTAGAAAGTGCACATCATTCTGAATACACAAAGTTCATTTTACATTATAATTTTCCACCGTTTTCTACAGGTGAAGTAAAGATGATGAGGGGTGTTGGAAGAAGAGAAGTTGGGCATGGTAACTTGGCAATGCGTTCTTTAAAGCAAATGATGCCAGGTGCTGAATATCCTTACACCGTTAGGGTAGTAAGTGATATTTTAGAAAGTAATGGTTCATCTTCGATGGCTACAGTTTGTGCAGGTTCACTAGCATTAATGGATGCCGGTGTTCCTATAAAAAAGCATTTGAGTGGTGTGGCAATGGGATTAATTAAAAAAGGAGATCAGTTTGCTGTACTTACAGATATTTTAGGTGATGAAGATCATTTAGGAGATATGGATTTTAAAGTGACCGGTACCCGTGATGGTATTTGTGGAGTACAAATGGATATTAAGGTGGATGGTTTAAGTATGGATATTATGCGTAGTGCACTCGCACAAGCTCGTAAAGGACGTTTGCATATATTGGATTCAATGCATGCTACCATTGAAGCTGCCCGTGCAGATGTGAAGCCACATGCGCCACGAATGATTAAGTTTACTATTGACAAAGAATATATTGGTGCTGTTATAGGGCCCGGCGGTAAGGTGATACAGGAAATACAAAGAGAAACAGGTGCTACTGTAAATATTGAAGAAGTGAACAATGCTGGTTCTGTAAGTATTTTCTGTAAGGATAAAGTTGCATTGGATAAGGCATATTCTTGGATACAGGGACTTGTTGCTACAGCAGTAGTAGGAGAGACTTATGAAGGAACAGTA
This sequence comes from Ferruginibacter sp., assembly GCA_031424845.1. Lineage (GTDB taxonomy): Bacteria > Bacteroidota > Bacteroidia > Chitinophagales > Chitinophagaceae > Ferruginibacter. The sequence goes on along the minus strand of JANPIF010000490.1, from coordinate 4,404 downwards.
AAAAGCATTAAGGAATTTGGTGCGTTTGTAGAATTCTTGCCTAAAAAAGAAGGGTTATTGCACATAAGTGAAATAAGCTGGAAACGTTTAGAAACAATGGATGGCATTTTTACTGAAGGAGAAAAAGTGAAGGTAAAACTATTGGAGATTGACCAACGTACCGGTAAGTTTAAACTGAGTAGAAAAGCATTGATGCCAAGACCTGAAGCTCCTGCAAAACCAGAAGCTCCTAAAGCATAATTTTAAAAATTTCAAATACAGCTGCAATCTTAAAAAGGTTGCAGTTTTTTTATTTATGGATTATATACAATTACAGTTTAGCGATATCTCAGAAGAGAAAAAAGACATAATCATAGCGCTCTTAAGCGATATGGGTTTTGAAGGTTTTGAAGAAGATGGAAATAATTTGAAAGCATTAATATCAGAACAAAAATATGATGAAAGATTATGCAATTCTATTATTGAGTTAAACCATTTAATATATTCAAAATCAATAATTAAAGAACAAAATTGGAATGAAAAATGGGAAGCCGATTTTGAACCTGTTGCAGTTAGTCACCCTATTACATCTAAACCATTTGTTTATATAAGAGCAGGGTTTCATAAAGCTGATAACTCATTTGAATATGATATCGAAGTTACACCCAAAATGAGCTTTGGTACAGGTCATCATTCAACTACTTATTTAATGGTTGCCAATATGAGCGGAATAAATTTTCAAAATAAATCAGTAATAGATTTCGGCACCGGTACTGGAGTGCTGGCAATACTTGCTGAAAAAATGGGTGCAAAAAAAGTACTGGCAATCGATAATGATGAATGGAGCATAAATAATGCTCAAGAGAATATCAGTGTAAATAATTGCAAAGTCATTAATATTCTACACGCCGAAACAATCCCAGAACAAAATATTGCCGATATAATTTTAGCAAACATTAACCTCAATATCATTAAAGAAAATATTGATGCCATTAAAAATGCTGCAAAAGAGGGAACAGAATTTTTATTTAGCGGAATTATACTGCATGATGAAGATAGTATCGTCTCTACACTAGCGGAAGCCCATATTAGAATAAAAAATGTTTATAAAAGAGAAAACTGGTTATGCATTGCTGCTAATTACTGATTTTAATTTTTATACTCTGGTGTGGATTACTTTTTTTAGGATTAACATAAATCAAGATTGTTTTCAATTATATTTGTCTTCCCAATTAATTAAATATCAAGCATGAACGAACTGAGTTTTATAATCTGTGCATACCTAATAGGCTCAATACCTACTGCTCTTATTATAAGTAGAAAGTTTTTTGGAATTGATATTAGGGACTACGGTAGCGGCAATATGGGAGCCACCAATACATTTAGGGTTTTAGGATCTAAATACGGTACCATCGTAATGATTTGTGATATTTTAAAAGGAATGGCTGCAGTAGCACTTTATAATTTTATTCCTTATTATCTTAATCAAGGAAGTGAATTAGACAGAACAAATTTTATGATTGGTCTTGGGCTTGCTGCTGTACTAGGTCATGTGTTTCCAATATGGGCAAATTTTAAGGGTGGTAAAGGAGTGGCAACATTGTTTGGAATGATACTGGCCATTCAACCGGTTATAGCCATTACTTGTGTAGGTGTTTTTCTTCTAGTACTTTACCTTACAAGATTTGTTTCTCTTAGTTCTATATTAGCAGGTTTAATGCTACCGGTTTCAGTTTTATGGATATGGAATGAGCATGAAATTTTGTATAGAATCTTTGCACTTTTTGTAGCAGTACTCATTATTGTTACCCACCAAAAAAACATAGGCAAATTATTGCGTGGTGTAGAAAGCAGAATTCCTATTTTTAAATACAGGGATAAGAGAAAAAACCGCCAAAAATAACTTCACTCAATATTTTTTCAATAATTGGTACGGGTATTGTTTAGAATCGACTGAACATAAATCCCTAAACAATGAAAAAAATATTTTTACTTCTTACCATATCTGCATCTATTGCAGCTTGTAGTACAAACGCAGTTACTGGGAGAAAACAATTAAGTCTCATTTCTGATGAGCAGTTGCAAGCAGACGCAGTAACGCAATACCGTACATTTTTATCTGAAAGTAGAGTAGTAAGCAGCAGTAATAATCGAGATGCTGAAATGGTGAAACGTGTAGGTTCAAGAATTGCAAACGCAATAACTTCGTATTATAATGGACAAGGCAAAGGTGATATTCTTGCCGGGTATAACTGGGAATTTAATTTAATAGACAGCAAAGATGTAAATGCATGGTGCATGCCAGGTGGAAAAGTTGTAGTTTATACAGGTTTACTTCCCGTTACTCAAAATGAAGCAGCTTTAGCCGTTGTACTAGGACATGAAATAACACATGCTGTAGCAAAACATACCAATGAAGCTATCAGCAAACAATATGTGTTGCAAGGGGTAGGAGGAGTAGTTGGTGCATCTATCGGAAACGAACAAAAGGCTTCTATATTTAATAATGTTTTTGGACTTGGAGCAGGCGTTGCAGGTTTGAGGAATTCACGTAATGCAGAATATGAAGCAGATAGATTTGGTTTAACATTTAGCGCTATGGCTGGATACAACCCGCAAGAAGCAATTCCTTTTTGGAATAGAATGGCTTCTGCAGGAAGTGGAAATAAACCACCCGAGTTTTTATCGAGCCATCCTTCTGATGAAAATAGGATAAGCAGGCTACAAAATCATATGCCTGAAGCATTAAAATATTACAAACCAATTAGAAAATAAACACAAAAAAAGTTCAGCATTAACGCTGAACTTTTTTTATTTAAAAATAACCGTACCTAATTCTTTAGTTATTTGTTGTTCTTCAAATTTTAATGCTATGTGAGTTTTTAAATATAAAAATTGATCTTCTTGATTAGTAGCCTTTTCTAGTTCACGCTGGTTTTCATCTATCATTTTCTTTAATTTTCGCAGCTTAAAATATGATAGGGTAGAGGTAACTTCTTCCATAAAAAGATCTTCTCTTGTATCAATTTTACCTTCAAAATGCTTTTCCCATTTCGGACTTATTTCTGTTTGACTATCCATTAAATTAATTACCAAATTACTCAGTGATTCATTTTCGTGGTATAGAAAATCTTTATCTGTCGGGCTTTTGTCGTCTTTATATAATTCTTTGTAAATATTTATTATACTTACCAACTTGCTGTTTTCAATCATTGATTCCAGCTCGTTTAATTCCATCTCTTCAAATATATGATCAGCAACTGTTTTTTCTTCATCCCATTGTTTGAGTCCAAACTCCAATAAACTCCTCACAATTGCCCGTTCCTGTAATTCATCTTTATTAAAAAGTGTCTCTACAAATTCATCGCCTGCTTTTTCTGTTGTCTGTGATCCGTAGTCTGTAGTTGGCTTTCCATTCTCTGTAGTCTGAATTCTGTTTTCTTCCTTCTGTACTTTTTCCCTTATAAATTTGTTTACCAAATCATTTAAACCTGCTTCTTCAATTTTCAACATTTCAGAAACCTGTTTTACATAATCCTGACGTTTAGTAAAATGCTCGGCTTTTGTTATTTTAGAAATTGTTTCAGCAATACGATTTACAATGCCAGCTTTCTTTTCTGAATCATTTCCAGCTTCTTTTAATGATAATGATAGTTGAAATATTACAAAATCTTTCTTATTGGTATCTACAAATTCTTTAAAAGCTGTAGCACCAATTTTATTAACATAACTATCTGGGTCTTCATTATCTGGAATAAGTACAAGTCTTACATTTAAACCTTCCTCCAATGCAAGGTCCATTCCTCGAACAGCGGCTTTTACACCGGCGCCATCCCCATCATAAACTATGGTGAGGTTATTGGTATATTTTTTTACAAGTCTTAATTGATCAGGTGTCAATGAAGTGCCGCCGCTTGCCACTACATTTTCTACACCTGCTTGGTGAAGACTAACTACATCAGTATAACCTTCCACAAGCAAACACTCATCAGCCTTATCTATTGCCATACGGGCAAAATATGCACCGTACAACACCTTGCTTTTCACATAAATTTCATTTTCCTGAGTATTTATATATTTTGGTGCTTTGTCATTATTTTTAATAAGGCGTGCACCAAAACCAAGAACTTTACCACTTTGGTTGTGTATGGGGAAGATAATACGACCTCTGTAATTGTCACGGAGCTTGTCATCTCTTAAAACTACCAAACCACTTTTTTGTAATAGTTCAGGATTGTATTGCGCAGCTACAGCGGCTTTTGCAAAAGCATATCCTCCTTCTGGATTATAACCAAGTTGGAATTTTTTAATAATTTCTTCTCTAAATCCTCGCTGCTTTAAATAACTTAGAGCTATATCCTGACCTTCTTCTGTATCAAAAAGTGCTTCAGAAAAAAACTTTTGCCCAAAATTATTTATGATAAA
>JANPIF010000489.1:0-5986 GCA_031424845.1 Ferruginibacter sp. | reverse complement strand
TCACCCATCTTCATCAGCAGTTGCTGCAGATATTACCAACGATATTTTAAGAAGCAAATTGATAGAAAATAGCGACCTCGTAATTTCTATGATGCCACCTTTTTTGCATATTCTAATTGCGCAAGATTGTATTCAATTTTCCAAACATCTATTAACCGCCTCCTATGCTGATGAGGAAATAAAATTATTAGCGGAGGAAGCAAAAACTAAATGCATTTTATTCTTAAGTGAAATGGGTTTAGACCCAGGTATTGATCACATGAGTGCTATGCAAATTATTGATGACATACAAAAAAAGGGTGGCAAAATAACTTCCTTTAAAAGTCATTGTGGAGGCTTGGTAGCACCGGAAAGTGATAACAACCCCTGGCATTATAAAATAAGTTGGAACCCACGCAATGTTGTACTTGCCGGTAAGGCTGGCGCAGAATATAAAATGGATGGGGTAATTATTAAAGAAAAATACCAAGATCTGTTTAATGCTGAAAGATTTATTGAAACAGGCGATGAAACTATAGGCTCATTAAGTTATTACCCCAACAGAAACAGCCTTTCTTATATTGATTTATATGAATTGTACGATGCACAAACTTTTGTAAGAACTACACTTCGTTACAGAGATTTTATGCTGGGATGGAAAAATATTATTGAGCTAAAATTGACGGATGAGGATATAGTTTATCAATCCGATGATTTATCAATTGCTGGTTTTTTTCACCAGCATTTTGATAAACATAATCTCACAAATAAATTAATAAATGAATTACAGGAAAATGAAGTTTATACAAATGAAGTAATAAAGTTGCTTGCAAAAAACATGGAAGAAAATGCTGAAGGAAAAGATTTAGCAGTGGATGATCATGGCACATTAATTACGAAAGAAAGTAACGACGCAGAATCCCCATCCTATCATGACCTTGCTATGAGCGCTCATGATGGTAATAAAGTATTACAGCAACTACACTTTTTAGGGTTAGATGATGAAGATACCATCATTAATAAAGGGATGATAAGTGCAGCAGACGGATTGCAATTTGCGCTCGAAAAAAAGTTAGCATTATCAGCAACAGATAAAGATATGGTGGTAATGCAACATGATATTGAATACGAATTAAACGACCAAAAACACCAAATCATTTCATCCTTAATAGTAAAAGGAAAAGACAGCGTTCACACTGCCATGGCTAAAACCGTTGGGCTTCCGCTTGGTATTGCTGCAAAATTTATTTTGAATGGCACTATTAATTTATCTGGCCTTCATATCCCAATTATTAAAGAAATATATGAACCCGTATTGAAAGAGTTAGAGGCAAATGGAATAATTTTTATAGAAGAAATTAAATAAACCTTTATCTGAAAAACTACATTTTAAATACTCTTGCGGTCTCTAAGAGATTTTCTCGTATTTCATGTAATCTTGCCCTCCTATACTCTTTTACTTTTTTGTGATGTAAGTATAAATAGTACAATGGAATAAATTGTAATAGCAAACCCGAGGAATAAAAAATTTACTAATCGTATTACAACCACATTGGTTTTACCAAAAATAAATAAAAAATAATCTTACTCAGGTTTATGAGCTTTGTGCATACGTCTAGACCCCAGCATTTGTCCGAAATGATGCTCTGTTCCGTGCAAACCTGTATGCTTATGCCACTTTTAGCAGCAAGCATACATACATAATGCTCATTCACAATAGTTGTAACGTGCATTTTCGTATGGAGCCCCTTATCAGTGAATCATTTTTCTCCAAATAATATTGCAGGCAACATTTAAAAAAGCGAATAACAAAATACCCGATTTAACCATATCACATTTACTTAAATAACCATTTACAAGCGTTGTGCACCATTCATAAAATTGGTAAAAAAATAAAACCGTTGATATTACAATTTATAATTGCTATATAATCAATATATTATAATTTAAAATAGTACTACAATATAAGCCATTACTAAATTTACTACACTACTTTGTTTTGCATAGTACTGAAATGTTTATACTTTTGTTCTATCTAAATAAGAAAAGCATTTAAAAACAACTAAAAACAAAGATCATGAACACACAACAAAACAACTTATTAGTAACAATAAGCAAAACAGAAACAATAAAACTTACGACAGTAGTAAATGAAACTTTAGCAACTGGTATGCAACATGTAAAATCTTTCACAGCGGCAGATTTATGGAATATACAGCGCCAAAGAAAAAGTAGCTTACAAAGAAGGCATATTGCTTAATGATAACGTGTTTATAAACTGAGCTGGTTGGCGGGGCTTACACAAATGCAGATTTAAAAATAATGTGATGCCCTGCCAAATAAAAACTACAGGAAAGCCAAGGGCAAAAAAATTTTTTCTCTTGTCAATTAGAATTATGTAAAAGATTAATTAATCTTTCCACTCCTTCTGTTGCGGTCCCTACTAGTGGAATTATATTGATGAAATGACTTACATCAGGTATTTTTTTATCAATAATGTATTTAGGCACTTCATCCCTAACTATATCTATCAAACCTGCGGCTGGATAAACCTGTAACGAGGTTCCGATAACTACAAAAATATCGGCAGTTTGTACAATGTTTACCGCCGTTTCAATCATCGGTACTTCTTCTTCAAACCAAACAATGTGCGGTCTTAGTTGGCTGCCGTCATCAGCCAGGTCACCAACTAAAATATCATTTTCAATATGAATAATTTTATCATGACTGGTGCAACTCCTAGCCTTAAAAATTTCACCGTGCAGGTGAATTATATTTTTTGAGCCACCTCTTTCATGCAGATCATCTATGTTTTGAGTGATGATCTTTACTTTAAAATTTTCTTCTAAATCTGCAAGTCGGATATGGGCAAGGTTTGGAAGTGCTTTTTTTACTTCCTTCCTTCTTTGATTATAGAAATCCAAAACCAATGCAGGATTTTTTGCAAAACCTCTGGGCGTAGCAACATCTTCAATGTTATGTCCCATCCACAAACCATCAACATCTCTAAAAGTTTGTAGTCCACTTTCTGCACTTATACCTGCACCTGTAAGAATAACTAAATGTTGCTTTTTCATTTTTTAGTTGAAGGATTAATCTTTCTAATGAGCATATTCAAATTAGCTAATTTTTTCACCAGCCATTTTTAAAATAATTTTCCATTCTTCTTCCCTAACCGGTTGTACAGAAAGTCGCATAGATTTTATCAAGGACATCTCCTGTAAACTTTCTTTGGCTTTTACCTGTGCAAGGGTAACCGGATTTTTAAGTTTTTTTACAGGCGATACATCTACCACAACCCAAGCAGGCTCAGGTGTTGTAGGGTCTTGGTAATATTCCTTTACTACTTTTGCAATACCAACAATTTCCAATCCTTCATTGCTATGATAAAAGAAAACTTTGTCTCCTTTTTTCATTGCCTTTAGATGGTTTCTTGCTAAATAATTTCTTACACCATCCCAGTGAGTTACTTTATCTTCTACAAACTGATCCCAACTATATTTAAATGGTTCAGATTTTATTAACCAATAATTCATAAAGCAAATTAAATTTTTTTAATGTAAAACATTTTCCCCAAATTATATGGGAACATTTTGATTTTGAGGAATATCTAAATTATTATCCACATTTTTAAACCTAAGTCATTATAAAATCGTAGTTAAAAAAAGAATTGGCAAAATTTATGTTTTACCAATAATACAACACTTTTAATTACTAAATAATTTTTATGAAAAGACAAATGTCATCTCCTCCCCTACAGGATGAAAAAGTTATTTCTTCTTTTGGCATCCAGAGAAGAAACATGTTAAAATTCTTCGGTGCATCGGCAGCAGTAGTAGCTTTGGGTACTGCCTGTAACAATGATGATGATGTAGATGAGAACACAGATACAGGTGTATTTTTAGGAACTGGCGATTTTCAAATCTTGAATTTTGCTTACGCATTAGAGCAATTAGAAGCTGCATTTTATACGCAAGTTGTAACTTCAGCAGGATTTAATTCTATGAGTGCAATTGAAAAAACTTACATGATGGATATTAAAGATCATGAAGTAGCACACAGAGAATTTTTTAAAGCTGCATTAGGTTCTAATGCAATTCAAGGATTAACTCCAAATTTTTCTGCAGTAGATTTTACTACCAGGGCCGGAATTCTTGCAACATCAAAAGCACTTGAAGATACTGGAGTATCTGCATATAATGGAGCAGCGAGATATTTAGCAGATGTAAATTTTTTATTAGCAGCTGGTAAAATTGTTTCAGTAGAAGCAAGGCACGCAGCTTTAATACGTGATTTGATTAGCAATGGAACATTTGCAGACGATTTAGATGCAAATGCTTTAGATATATCTAAGCCTCCTACAGCTATCGTAGATATTGCTAATGCTTTTTTAACAACTAAAATAAGCAAAAGAGGTTTGCCTGCTTAAAACAATCCATTTTACAATTTAAATTTTTCAAAATGAATTTACAAAATATATTTTCTGAAATAGAAAAAGTAGATGCAGACATTTATGATAGAATGGATACACGCCGTTCTGCCATGAAACAATTTGCAAACTTTTCAGGTAAGGCTGCACTTGCTGCTATGCCTTTTGCATTGGGCGCCATGTTTAAAAAATCTTATGGTCAAACCCCTACTGATGTAATTGCAACATTGCAATATGCATTGACATTAGAATATCTTGAGGCCAAGTTTTACAATATTGGTGTTGCGGGTCCTGGTGTTACAGCAAATGCTGGTGCGGCAGGTATTGCAGCTTTAACTAAAATTAGAAATGATGAAAATAAGCACGTTGCTTATTTAAGATCTGTTATTACCGCATTGGGGTCTACTCCAACTGCTGAGCCAACATTTGATTTTACTGCTGGTAACGGTAGTAATACTGGTCCTTTTTTAGGATGGGAAGCAAACTATGATGTATTCTTAGCAATGGCTCAAACTTTTGAAGATACAGGTGTACGAGCTTATAAAGGTGCTGCAGGAACTTTAATTAATAATAAAGATGTTTTAACTGCTGCTTTAAATGTGCATTCAGTAGAAGCTAAACACGCATCACATATTCGCCAAATGAGAAGAGCCCGAGGCATTGCAACAGGATCAGGAGCTTATGTTGGAGATATTAAGCCATGGATAAACAATGCTGAAAGTAACATTGGTGCTGGCTTTGGTGCAGCAGTACAACCAAGTTACAATGGTGAAGAAATTACCGTACAAGGCGGAGTTAATATTGTTTCGGTTGGTGGTGTAACCGCAACTGCCGCAAGCGCAAGTTTCGATGAACCACTATCTAGACCAGCTGTACTAGCTATTGTAGATCCGTTCATCGTTTAATAATACTCAATCAATCATCAATAAAAAAAAGCATCCTGAAAATGGATGCTTTTTTATTAAGGTACTATTACGTTTATAATTTTTTTGGTGCTTCTACTAATTGTATTTTGCATGAGGGAGATAGTTTTTTATAAGCAGTTTCATCTGCTGTAACATCATCTGCATCAAAACCAACATTGGCTATCATAGTTTTTATTTGCTCAATATCCGTTCTATCAGTAAGCCATGCAACAGTCACAGTTTTCTTTTTTAAATCTGCTTTATAAGAAAGTATTCCATATTGTTTAAAAAGCGATTGTTCAATTTTTGCTTTACAATCTTCCGTTAGCATACCTGGCGTATATATGACTGCTTTAGCATTTACTTTTTGTTGTGCAGTAGTATTTAAACAAAATGCGAAAAATGCTATTATGGTTAATTGAATAAGTTTCATAATTATTTAATAAACGTTTTAAAAAGATAAAAATATTGTTGATTAAAATTATTTTATTTTCCCCAGTCTGACGGATTCATACGCCAATTTAACAAAGAATTTAATTGATCTTCATTAACGGTACCTTTTACTTTTGCATGTTCTATTAATGACTCATAATTACTCAACGAAAATAATTTTACACCTGCCTCGTCAAAGGCTTCAGTAGCAGTAGGGAATCCGTAATTAAAAATTGAAACC
>JANPIF010000488.1:0-3489 GCA_031424845.1 Ferruginibacter sp. | reverse complement strand
ATGGTACCATGTATGCCCGCAATGGTTACAACTTTATCGCCTTTTTGCATATCTGCTACAAATTTTTTCTGATCTTTTGCTTTTTTTGCCTGAGGGCGAATCATAAAGAAATAGAATACTAGAATCATTCCGCCCATCATTACTGGAGTTGTCCATGATGATGTAGCAGCACCTGCCTGTAAGAAAATTGATAAGTACATTGTTGTTTGTTTTTATATAGCTTTTAAAGCTGTGATGATTGATTATTATTTTTTCTTTTCTACCACTTCACCAGTTAGTAATAACTCTGGAAAAGCCGGTTCTGCATTAGATGATACATTAATAGTTTTATGTGCATTTCCAACCCTGTTTTTGCTGTCAAATTTTACTTTTATAAAACCTGTTTCTCCGGGTTGTATTGGTTGCTCAGGTTTTTCAGGTACTGTACAACCGCAGCTTGCACCTACGTTGGTAACAATAAGTGGTTTTGTACCAGTGTTTTTAAACCTGTAATTATATTCTACAATTTCTCCATCTGTTACTTTCCCAAAATTATATGAGCTGTCTATTATTTGTACTGTAGTAGCGTCCTTAATTTGTATCTGTTGTGTAAGCTCGTTATTGGTTTGCAATTTATCATGCTTGCGCACATCACAACTCATAAAAATCGTAACCGATACAATTCTCGCTATGAAATATTTATTAAACATGTTATTATTTTCTTTCTTTAAAATTTACTTTTTCCAGTTTATTTTCTGTCTGTAATTCTTTGTGAATGTTATCCAGCAAACCGTTTACAAACTGTCCACTTTGTGGAGTGCTGTAAGCTTTTGCAAGATCGATGTATTCATTAATAGTAACCTTGGTAGGAATAGTTTCAAAATATAAAAATTCGCAAACACCCATCTGTAGTAGAATCAAATCCAGCGCAGCTATACGGTCTGCATCCCAGTTTTTTAATTTTGGCTTTATTAACTCTAAAGTTTCCTCATTTTTATCCAACACCGTATTCAATAAATCTTTAGCAAAATCTCTTTTTTCCTTGCTTAAAAAATCCTGAAAATTTTGTTGACCGGGTTTGTTTAAATAAGCAATTACCAACGAGTGCATCATTTCGGCGTCATCATCCCAATTTATAAAATGCTCTTCAATATGGTTTATAAAATCTTCATTAGGCAATAACAAATCGGTAAAGATAAATTCCAGCATTTTCTTCTCGCTTCGGTTATCCCTTGATTGTAATTCTATGTAATCTTTATATTCCGGTGTAGATGTAAGTGTCCTATATGTTTTTTTAAGCAACTCGTTGTCTATGATATGAACGGCATTTACCTCTTTAATAGTAGCTTTAAAACTTAAGTCTTCTACAATCTTCCAAAGCACTTCGTTGCCTGCTATTTTGGTATTTGTAGCAAGATCTTCTGCCGTAGGTAAATTTTTGCTTGCTTTGTTATTGGCATCCGTTTCTGCATAACGGGCTGTTTCTGTAATAAAATAAATGAGGTAAGTAAATAATTGCTTGCTCTGTTCTATTTTTTTTGTGAGAATGGAAATTGGTTCTCCGGGCTTTACACCGCCACTCATACTATCTAATGCATACAGGGTTTGCATTACTTTTACTCTAATATATCTTCTGCTTAACATCGTCTCAAAAACCTTTATTGAAGGCGCAAAACTAAGGAATAAAAAAGAAAGATAAATAAGAAGTTAGACGTTAGAAAATTAGATTTAAGATGTTAGACATTACATTTTAAAGATTAGATAATCGCTGTCTGCAAAATTGTCCTATCTCTTTGCTCAATTGCTGTCAATGTTCTCAAAAATCTGCCAGTAATTCTAATTAATAGCTATTGGTATAATTATTAAGGTACTTTTGCATACTAAAAAATTCATTCATCAATTTAATAAATTAACAAAAATTATGGCTACTTCAAAAAAGCTAAACATTACACCACTGCACGATAGGGTTATTGTGAAAGCTGCAGCTGCAGAAGAAAAAACTGCAGGCGGAATTATCATTCCTGATACCGCAAAAGAAAAACCATCAAGAGGAATTGTTTTAGCGGCGGGTCCTGGTAAGGTAGATGAACCAATGACTGTGAAAGCAGGTGATACCGTTTTGTACGGAAAATACGCAGGTACCGAAATACAAATTGAAGGTGCTGATTTATTGATAATGAGAGAGTCGGATATACTGGCGATAGTTTAAGCAATTTGCAAAAAGGCAAATGGGCAAATTTGCAAATAATTAAAACTCAAAAAATTTTATAATCCGTCATTTTGCACATTTGCAAATTGGCAAATTTTCACATTACTTATTATGTCAAAAATAATTTACTTCGACATCGAAGCAAGAAATAAAATGAAAAAGGGTGTTGATACCCTTGCAAATGCAGTAAAAGTAACACTTGGACCAAAGGGTCGTAATGTAGTTATTGAGAAAAAATTTGGTGCACCGGCTGTAACTAAAGATGGTGTAACGGTAGCTAAAGAAATTGAATTGGAAGACCCAATTGAAAATATGGGTGCACAAATGGTTAAAGAAGTAGCTAGCAAAACCGCAGAAATTGCAGGTGATGGTACTACAACAGCAACTGTATTGGCACAAGCTATTATTAGCGAAGGTCTTAAAATGGTTGCAGCAGGAGCAAACCCAATGGATTTAAAGCGTGGTATTGATAAAGCAGTTTCTTTAATTGTACAAAATTTGCGTGAGCAAAGCCAAGCTGTAGGCAACGATTCAAAAAAGATCCAACAGGTAGCTACTATTTCGGCAAACAACGACGAAACAATTGGTAAGTTAATAGCTGAAGCTTTTGTAAAAGTTGGTAAAGAAGGTGTTATTACCGTTGAAGAAGCAAAAGGTACAGATACTACTGTTGATATTGTAGAAGGTATGCAGTTTGACCGTGGATATGTATCTCCATACTTCGTTACTAACAGCGAAAAGATGAGTGTAGAATTACAAAATCCTTACATTCTTATATTTGATAAGAAGATATCTATCATGAAAGATATTCTTCACATACTTGAGAAAGTTGCACAAAGCGGTCGTCCGTTATTAATTATTGCTGAAGATTTAGAAGGAGAAGCATTGGCTACTTTAGTAGTAAATAAATTGCGTGGTACTTTAAAAGTAGCTGCAGTAAAAGCTCCAGGTTTTGGTGATCGTCGTAAAGAAATGATGACTGATATTGCTATTCTTACAGCAGGAACTGTGGTAAGCGAAGAGCTTGGTCATAAATTGGATGGTGTTGAATTGACTACACTTGGACAAGCAGCATCTGTAACAATTGATAAAGACAATACTACAATTGTAGGTGGTAAAGGTGCTAAGAAAGATATTACTGCACGTGTAAATCAAATTAAAGCACAGGTAGAAAATACCACTTCTGATTACGATAAAGAAAAATTACAGGAGCGTTTGGCTAAATTGGCTGGTGGTGTTGCAGTATTATATGTAGGTGCAACAACAGAAGTAGAAATGAAAGAGAAGAAAGATCGTATGGA
>JANPIF010000487.1:0-8966 GCA_031424845.1 Ferruginibacter sp. | reverse complement strand
ATTGCAAGCACTCGTATGTTTGGGCAAACGGTAAGCAGCAAAGCAGATATAAAAGAAGCGATAGCCACCTACACAAGCCGTGCTGCAGAAAAACTGCGTCGGCAAAAAAGTGCCGCTACTATTATCAGCGTTTTTGTGGTAACAAAAGAACCCTCCAACAATGGGCGTTTCAGACATGGAAATACGCTGAGCCATTACACTGTAATGCCCGTATCAACAAGTGCTACCAACGAACTTATAAAATTTGCCACTGGTCTGGTTGATAAAATTTTTGATAAAACCAAGCAATACAAAAAAGCCGGAGTAATGCTTAGTGGTCTGGTGCCAGATGATACCATACAGGCTAATCTATTTGTACCAGAAAAAAATAATGGTAAACGTTTACTCATGGATATGATTGACAATGTAAACTTTTCAATGAGGGATGATGTTTTAAAATTTGCAGCCAGCGGAACAAAAAGGGATTGGAAAATGCGGGTAGAAATGCGCAGCCCACGTTACACTACAAGGTGGGAAGAAATGTATGAAGTGAAATAAAAACGGGATGAAGCATGGTAAGCCTTTTTAAAAGGAACAAATTTTATTGAGATCTTTTCAATAACCTTTCATACCCTGCAATGTTCATCATAACCAACAACATTCCATAAAAAATATCTTCTACAGGAATGGTGTAAATGCGGACAGCAAGGTTTTGTGCATTGTTGTAGGTTATTACAGGTATGGCGGTAAGGAAACCATTGACAATTAAAAAAGGAATAATGATGATTAAATAGGCTATAAGGAAAACCTTTGTGTTAAATGCTGCAAAGTATTTTCTGAAAATAAAGAAGATAAAAATAAAGCTTGATAGAAAAATAGCCGTATAAAAAGTATAGTACAAATGATGCGTGAAAATAGAAAAGATCAACAGCGCTATACCCAACACGAATAAAATATTATCACTGGCTTTTGTTGTTTTTATATCAGGGAAATAGGAGCGAATACACTCATAGATAAACGTGCAACAATACGGAACTATAAAAAAGAAAAGAACTTCTTCGAGTGGCAGGTTGTATAAAAATGTTTGTGCCAGTACATACGGCTCATTAAAAAACCAAACATTAAGCGAAGTGAAAATACTATCCCATACTATATAAAATATTGCTGGCAACAGCATTGCAGCAAATACGAATTTCCATTTTTTATAGAAGGCTACTTTTATATCAAAACTAAGCGCAAGAGGGCCTATAAGGGAGCAAGCAAGAATGAGGAAGTAAGTGTAATGAGTATTCAAACAGAAATTTTATATTATTAATATAAACTTTAAAAAACGTGAGACCCCTGCGTGAGGGATTGTAGCAATATACCCTAAAGGATTTGCCTTAGTAAATACAAGGGTATATGCGAAAATCCCGATCCGGCTTTGGTCGGAAACGACCTAATCTTTTTTTAAAAAACTTTCCTCGCTTTATCAGCTTTTACTTTTTCCCAATATTTTTTAGCTACATACAACATTCCAAAACTTTCGCCATGTTCTTTACCCATGTGCTTATGATGCATTTTATGCGCCCAACGAATGGTGCGAACATACACATTATTGCTGCGGGTAAACCATTTAAACCGCTGGTGTATGATTACATCATGTACCAAAAAATATGCAATGCCATATAATGCAATTCCAAAACCAATTGCTGCTGCAATGTAATTTCCGTTTTGCAAACCCAGCATAATGCACAACCAGCTTGGTATAGCAAATATTAAAAAAAAGGCATCATTTTTTTCAAAGAAAGAACCATGTGGCTGGTGATGATCTTCGTGCAGGTACCATAAAAAACCATGCATTACATAACGGTGCGTAGCCCATGTAATGCCTTCCATTAAAAAAAACGTACCGAGTGTTATTAAAATATATAAAATGAGGTTCATAAAAAGGTTCTTATCAGCATGAAAAACATCATCATTATCATTAACAAATTTACTGCAAAAATATTGCGCTTTTCAAACTTTAAGAAAGTGAAAACACTTACCAAGCCAAGACTTACAAGAAACCAAGAGAGATAATTGTACGTCGGTATTTCGCCATTACCCAGCCATTCCCAATAGCCTAATTTAATAGCTGCAGGTTCCATAATCCAATCAAAAAAAACTGCTAACATTGCACCATCAGATATTACAGAAAAATAACGGATGGCTGGTGAAGGTGCGCCCGTCATAGTTTCAAGTTTGGCAGATAATTTTTCGAGCAACATATGTACTGCAATGCCGCTACAATAAATAATAATCACCCAGTTAATGCCTATCACTATTGGTACATTTTTTATAGATGGGCCGAGCGTTTTTCCATAAGTATATTCACCAAATAAATAACCGGTTGATGTACCTATTATTTCTACGCCAATACCTACAACAAAACAAATAGCCATAAAAGCTATGAATGAAAGATTGATGTTGCGTTGTGTATATAACAGCAATACAAACATGAGCAATAAATTAAATGGCGTAGCTGCTGAAAAAAATGCGGGACTAAAAAACATACCAATAAAACCTATGGCATGAAAAAATATAGCGAGCGCAGTTGCTATTTCTGTTCTACTTTTAAGCATGTACTTTTCGTTCATTTTTACTATCATGCTTTATAAGATCACTGACTATTTTTGCGCTTTTTAAACAAAGTGGAATACCACCACCAGGGTGTACACTGCCACCGCAACAATATAAATTTTTAATGTGAGTTGTAAAATTTGGGTGCCGTAAAAATGCTGCGGTTTTTGTATTTGAGCTTGTACCATATAATGAACCAAGGTAAGAGCCTGTATTTGTTTCTATTGATTGTGGATGCAAAATTTCTTCTGCCACTATATGTTTTTCAATATCTGTTTTCAGAATACCGTTTATTTTTTTAACGATGAATACTTTTACAACTTCTTTTAATTTTTCTACCTCATAATTAGTATCTGCGGGTACATTTATCATTACAAACCAGTTTTCGCAATTGGCAGGTGCCTGGCCTTTTTCCATTTTAGATGTTACATTAATATATACCGTTGGATCATTATAGATTTTTTTCTTTTTAAAAATATAATCAAACTCTGCAGGGTAATTTTCTGTAAATAAAATATTATGCAACTCCAGTTGAGGAAAAGTTGTATTGATACTCCAGTAAAAAACAAGGGCGCTGCTGCTGCGTTCCTGCTTTAAAACTTTATTTGCTTTTTTATTGTTTCCTAATAAATTTTTGTAAGTAAAATAAACATCGCTGTTGCTTACAACAACATCTGCTATTATATTTTCATTGTTCACTACAATGCCGGTAGCTTTATTATCTGGACAAATTATCTTTTGTACCGCTGCTTTAAAATGAAATTGTACTCCTTTTTTCACAGCTAGATCATAAAGAGCATTGGTAATATTTATCATCCCTCCTTTTGGATAATAGGCGCCTTCTGTTTGCTCCAAATGTGGTATTAAACTGAGCATTGCCGGAGCTTTGTATGGGTTACTCCCATTGTAAGTAGCAAAACGATTAAAAATTTGCTGAACTTCTTTGCTGGCAAAACGTTTGTTGTAAGTGCCAAGTGATTTAAATAAATATGGAAACTTTACTGACGCTAATGCTTTTAAGGAACGACTGTGCAACCATGTTCTTTTTTTGTGCAAAGAATGATTGAGGAACATTCCGGCAATATTATTATAAAGATTTTCTGAGCGACGTAAATATTGTTTTACATTTTCTACAGGCTCTCCCGTTTTTTCCTGTAACTCATTTGCAAACATTTCTTCATTACTGTACGCATTTATTTCTATACCGTTTTCATAAAAATATTTGCAGGCTATATCTAATTTTTGATAGGTAAAGTAATCTTCAATAGGTTCTTCTGCCAATGAAAAAAGCTCTTCTATATTTTGCGGTTGTGTAAATAAAGATGGGCCTGCATCAAAATGAAATCCGTCAGTTTCAAATGCAGATAATTTACCGCCAGGGTGATGGTTTTTTTCATACACACTTACATCAAAACCTTGCACTGCAAGCCTAATGGCTACAGCTAAGCCCGCTACACCGCTACCAATAATGACTGCTCTTTTTTGTTGCATACTTTTACTAAAGTGAATTAAACGAACTACGTAAGCCCGCTTTCACCAAAATTACGGCTTTAAAAGTATTGCTGATGCGTACACGGTTTTGCAACAATAATTCAGGTTGTGCACTTTGTATTTTTTTGAATAATGTACGGTAATATTTATAGGCTACATACACTCCAAATCTTGCTTTTACAGGGAGTATTAAAATACCTTCATACGCCTTTTTAAGGTCTGTGGAGATATCTACTTCTATAATTTTTTTATCTTGCTCCGTAAAGTTTTTAAAATTTACCCCGGGAAAGTAGGTTCTGTTTAATTGTTCATGATCTGCTTTAAGATCTCTTAAAAAATTTATTTTTTGAAATGCCGCACCCAATGATTGTGCTGCTGGTTTAAGTTTTTCATATTCATCTTTTTTGCCATTGCAAAAAACATACAAACACATTAATCCCACCACTTCAGCACTGCCATATATGTAAGTTGAATAGCATTCTGCATCGTATTGTTTATCGCTAAGATCCATTTCCATGCTGTTGAAAAATGCTTCGATGAGTGCAGTATCTATATTATATTTATTTACGGTAAGTTGAAAACTATGGAGAATAGGATTTAAACTTATACCTCTTTTGATAGCATCATAGGTTTCCTTTTTAAATTCTGCCAGCAACATCTCTTTATCAAAGTCATGAAAAGTATCTACAATTTCATCTGCAAAACGCACGAAACCATAAATATCGTACACCGGCATACGGAGATCAGCATGCAACATACGTATAGCACTACTAAAGGAAGTGCTGTAACCTTCTGTGGTTACTTTGCTGCATTGGTGACTAACCTTGTGAAATAATGATATCATTTAAAAAACTTAAAATGTTTTATTCTTTACTAATTTTCTTCCAATCTTTCACCACCTGCAATGCTGTAACTTCTCCACTTATTAATGAAGGAGGTACTCCCGGCCCCGGAACTGTTAACTGCCCTGCATAATAAAGATTGCGTACTTTTTTACTTTTTAAAGACGGCTTTAAAATAGCTGTTTGCATCAGCGTATTTGCGAGACCGTAAGCGTTACCTTTAAATGCGTTATGATCATGTACGAAATCTGATACCGAATAAGATCTTTTGTAAACAATATTATCTGCTATCTTTTCCGCAGTGTGTTCTTCAAAACGTTGTATAATTTTCTCAAAATATTTATCTCTTAATGTTTCATCATCTCCACTTAAGCCTGCCGCCACTGGTATTAAAAAAAACAAATTTTCTCCGCCGGGAGGCGCCACATTCTCATCTGTTACTGAAGACGCACATACATAAAACAAAGGTTCCGTAGGCCACATAGGTGTATCATAAATTTCCTTTCCGTGTTTATTAAAATCAACATCAAAAAATAAAGAATGATGAGAAATATTTTTAAGTTTTTTATTTAGCCCAACATAGTACAATAAACAAGAAGGCGCCATTACTCTTTTATTCCAGTAAGCTTCGCTGTAAGTTCTGCTTTTTTCGGGTAATAAAGCGGTTTCGGTAAAATGATAATCTGCCGCAGAAATTACAGCATCTGCAAAAAATGTTTGTTTATCAGTAGTTACAGAAACTGCTTTACCATTTTCAATATTTATACTTTTTACATTTTGGCCAAACATGCATTTTACACCAAGTTCATCTGCAAGTTTGTACATTGAATTAGCTACTGTATTTAAGCCACCCTCGGGATACCAAGTCCCCAATTTTATATCAGCATAATTCATAAGGCTGTACAAAGCGGGTATGTTTTGTGGAAGTGCTCCTAAAAAAAGTACCGGAAATTCCATCAACTCCACAATCTGCGGGTGTGAAAAATATTTGCCGATATGCTTTTTCATGTCTGTAAATACATCGAGCTTTAAAATACCTTTTGCTAAATCAATATCTAAAAATTCAGTTACGGAAAGGCTCGGTTTATATACCAATTTATTAACACCTACTTCATATTTATAAGCGGCTTCTGCAAGAAATTTATCTAATTTTTCGCCGCTGCCTTTTTCAATTGAGTCAAATAAAACTTTTAAGGCATTGTAATCTGCAGGAATATCAATTCTTGTATCAGGATAATAAACTGTATAGGATGGATCTAATCTTTTGAGTGAATAATAATCGGAAACTTTTTTGCCGAAGCAATTGAAATATCTTTCAAATACATCGGGCATCCAATACCAGCTTGGGCCCATATCAAATGTAAAACCTTCTGCAATAAATTTTTGAGCACGACCACCGGGTTGCAAATGTTTTTCCAGCAATGTAACCTCCCACCCTGCTTTAGCCATAAATGAAGCGGCAGATAAGCCTGCAAAACCGCTGCCGATCACAATAACTTTATTCATTTAAAAATGGATGCTTTAAAAGATTACATCGCAAATTTAAAGGTTAAAAAACAACACTCGGCTTTACTTATATCGAAAGAAGGAATAAATGAAAAAAATAATATAAGTTTAAAATTAAAAACTTCTTACAGGCAAATCTTTAAAAAACTTTGCTGCCAATTTATTTTCTGGAAAAATGATAGACCAAGCTGTAAGAAATATTATTTTAATATCTGTGAGTACAGATGCATTTTTTTGGTACCACATTTCGAGTTCGCCCTTAAAAGGAAAAATTTTACTGTACATTAATTTTGGATCCTCCGCTTCTGACACAATTTTTTCTTCATCTCTAAAAATTAAGGAACCAATACCTGTAATACCAGGCTTTACATTGTAAATATTTTTACGGATATGCTCATCATATTGCAAAAAGCTCACTTCCATTAAGGGGCGTGGGCCAACTATACTCATATCACCTTTTAAAACATTAAAAATTTGTGGCAGTTCATTAATTTTTGTTTTACGAAGAAATGAACCGAAAGGCATTACACGGGGGTCATTGCGCAAAGTAATTTCGCCTGTACCAATGCTCGGACTATTTTTGAGCATAGTGGCAAACTTCCAAATATCGAATGGTTTATTTTTATACCCCAGTCTTTTTTGAAAATAAAATATTTCATGCTCACCGGTAAATTTTAAAATAATCATTACAGGGATGAGCACAGGTGAAAGAATGATAAATGCAAAACCAGCAATTAAAATATCAAGAAAACGTTTTATAGATTTATACATGGGGTAAACTATTCAGAAAAATATTATTTAATATCGAACAATATCTTTAATAATTTTTAGGTGATGATTGGTATGGATACTTAAAAATTTATAGGATGAACGTAAGTGCAGCATTCCAAAATAAGGATGCATAAAATAACTCTTCTTTGGAAGTGTTTTCAATTCTTCAACACTCAATTTTGCTGCCTCAATCATTTCATGTAATTGTGGTACAGATAACACGTCTAGAGGATTAACCACAGATGGCGATTTACCTTTTCCCCTCGGTATTTTATTCAATAAATAAACAAGCGTTCTTATTTTATTGAACCGGTATTTATACAATGAGGGGTCAGATTTTTTTAGTTGATTTGAAATACCTGTAATTACCATCAAACAATGTTGTACATGCCACCCAACAGCGGATGCTGAAACTGCAGTATTAATTTTTTCAGCATGCTGAATACAATCAGCCAAGGCTTGTATGTTTGCAGATAATTTTTGCATTAAATAAAAACTTCTTTTATTTTATCAGTAACAGTTTTTAAATCTGCATCGGTAATATACGTACTGCACGGAATGCTAAGGCAATGCTGGTACACAAAATCTGAACGATCATTGTTGTGAATGTATAAATCATTTTTAAACATGGGCAATTGGTTCATTGGCACCCAAAATGGGCGACTTTGCATTTTGCTATCATTTAATGCTTTTAAAACTTCTTTTTGTTTTGTGGTAAAAATTGTAGGCAACCACCAATTAGGTGTTACATCATCGCTTACAGCTTGAAACTTTATATCTCCCACTCCTTCCAATTCTGATTTATAAAAAGCAATGATTTCTTTTTTGCGGGTAATAAAGCCTGGCAGTTGTTCCATTTGCGCAACACCCATTGCAGCGGCTACGTTTACAAGGCGATAATTATAACCAATTTCATCGTGCATATATTCGAAAGGATCACTCTTAGCTTGTGTGGTAAGGTGTTTCGCTTTTTTTGCAAGCGCTTCATCGTTGGTTAAAATCATACCGACACCACCTGTTGTAATTATTTTATTTCCGTTGTAGCTAAAGGTACCCATCAACCCAAAACTCCCTGCATGTTTACCTTTATAATAACTACCTAGTGCTTCGGTACTGTCTTCAATAACCACCAGATTATGTTGCTTCGCCAGTGAAAGCAGTCTATCCATATCGCAAATATTTCCTAATACATGCACAGGCATAATGATTGGAATACGCTTTCCGGTCGCTTTATGGTAACAAACATTTTCTCTTTGTTCTGTATCATTTTGCAAAAAGGTTTCCAGGATATTTAAATCCATTTGCCAGTTATCTGCATCTGTATCAATTAAAATGGGAGAGGCGCCCGTATATTTTATTGAATTAAGGGTAGCTATAAAAGTAATATTGGGTGCTATAACCATATCATTTTGGCCAACCCCGGCAAGTATTAAACATATATGCAATGCGGTAGTGCCGCTGCTTGTAGCTACGGCATATTTTGTACCTGCATATTCAGCACTCATTTGTTCAAACTTATCTACATAACTCCCCACACTACTCACCCAACCTGTTTCTATACATTCGGTTACATATTTTAATTCGTTACCGCCCATGTTCGGACCACTTAGTAATAGCATAATTTATTGTTTAGAATGGCTTTAGTTGCCTAAAATAAGTTGCAAATGTATTAAAAACCCCGTTCTTTATGAACGGGGTTTCAATTTTAAAATTTAATAGAGTATTATATATTTCTAAATTTTTGAGAAAAAGAATCGGTTACAATACCTGTTTTTA
>JANPIF010000486.1:0-5386 GCA_031424845.1 Ferruginibacter sp. | reverse complement strand
TGGTACAATGACACCATTGGCAAAATTACAAATACCTACAGGAGAAGATGCTGACCTTTCATCTGCTGCAAACGGATTTATTATGTTGGGTGCAGGTAGTACCACTAGTTTGTTATTGGATAATAATGAAATAATGGTGAGAAGTAATTATACTACTCCTGGTACACTTACTCTACAAAATGATGGCGGTGAGGTAGCCGTTGGTGCAAGAACTACTATTAATAAAGGAGGCCAGGCTTTAGTGTTAAATGGTACTACGCCTAGTATGGCATTTTTGCAACCTAGCAATCCATCAAAAAATTCATTCATTGCTCAAACAGGCGATGGGTTGGTAGTAGGTGTAAATAACGGATATATTCAATTAGATGGAACTCAAGTGGCCATAGGCGGAGTGGTACCTGCGGCTTCGGCATACAAACTTACTGTAACAGGTAAAATTATTTGCGAAGAATTAAAAGTAAAACTGGTAAGCAGTGTGTGGCCCGATTATGTTTTTGATAAAAAATACAAATTACCTACGCTGTCTTATGTAGAAAAATTTATAGCAAAAAATAATCATCTTCCAAACATACCTTCTGCAGCAGAAGTAGAAAAAAATGGCATTGAAGTAGGCGATATGCAAAAGAAAATGATGGAGAAAATTGAGGAGTTAACGTTATATATTATTGATTTGCAAAAGCAGGTAGATGCATTAAAACAAACAAACAAATAAAATGTACACGCAACATAACTTTTATAAAGGAGGATTGGTAGCTATAAGAATAGCGGTTGCATTAATATCGGTGTTACAACAAAGTCAGGCTTATGCTCAAGCATCAAATAATGAGCGTACCTGTTATGTTACAGAGCAAAATTCCAAACCTTATTTTCAACAAATAAGAAATAATATCAAATCGCTTAACGAAAGCAATAGACAGGAAGTTTTGCAAAATGGAGAGCAAAGCTTTGCTACACCTACTGTACAGTTGGATTGGCCGCTGCGTCCAAATAATATATCAAACTTTACTTATTATCGCATCACCAATTATGTAGATTTGGATCCGGCAACAGAAGTGAGAGATGCTAATGACAATTATGTATCTGGACGACTGGATTATAATTGTGGTACCCGAAATTACGATGGGCACAATGGGCTTGATATTTCAGCAATGCCCTATGGATGGAAAATGATGAACGATGAATCTATTTCGGTGATAGCCGCAGCAAGTGGAATTATAGTTGGAGGAGATGATGGTAATACAGATACTATCTGCGACCTTGACATTTTTACCGGCCCTACCTGGGGTAACTGTATTGCATTAATGCACGACGATTCTACGGTAACAACTTATTTACATTTAAAATCAGGTTCGGTTATACCAACAACAACAGGACAGCGAGTGAGTGCAGGAGCATTTTTAGGGTACATGGCCAGTTCTGGTAGAAGCACAGGCCCACATTTACATTTTGGGGTATATATTAATAATTATTTTTACAACAGCGGCTTATGGGATCAAGGCTCGTTGCGTGAGCCTTTTAACGGCTCCTGCAACAGCATTTTACCATCTTTTTGGAATAATCAAAAACCATATAATGAACCCTCCGTGGTGGCGATTGAAACACACAATGCAACACCTGGTAATTACACCAGTAATTGCGACCAAACAGTTTCACTCTTTTTTGATAAATCTTTCGGCGGAGGAAATACGGTATATACTCGTACATGGTTTAGAGATTGGACAAATGGTTCCACTGCTATTATTCAATTGCTCAATCCATCTGGCAACCAAGCGGCAGTTGCTACTTTTAGCAACACAAATGATAGTAGAACATTTTACTACAATTGGAATATAACCCTTTCAAGTTTGGCTCCTTCTGGTACATACACGATAAGGGTAACATTCAATGGTAAAATTTGGGAACGCTATTTTACCGTAGGCTGCATCCAGAATTATACAGTTTCAGGTACACTAAATTCTGCCAAAGGCTACATAGCTGGTAACACTATAACTACTACACAGATAGTTGAAAGCGGTGCTGATAACAGGGTGGAATACCATGCCGACAATGAAATTCTTTTTACTCCAGGGTTTCACGCCAAAGCGGGTTCACATATAATAGCCGATGGAAAAGGCTGTACGAGCGGGTATCATTAAACATAAATTTAACGGGTTTGGGTATTAATGAAATTAACGTTAATGAGATTCATAAATGAAAAAAGGGAATGACACAAGTTTTTTATCTGCATTTAAACATAAAAAAAATGAAATCTGTTTTTTATTGCAAAAAAATTATGCTCTTTTCAATATTCATAATGGTGAATGCTGTTTGTTTTGCTCAGCCCAAAAAATGTAAGAGCCCGACAATTAATTTACAAAGCCAGCAAAGAGCCGAAACGTGGGCTGCTCAGAAAAGCCCGCTGGCCGTGAATAAACTGGTTCGTGTATATTTTCATATTGTACGAAATGATGGCGGGGGCTCCGAAGCCGCAACAATAAGCCAGATAAATGAGGAGTTTGCAGATTTGGTTGAAGACTATGCAGCTTACAATATTTGTTTTGCAAATGTTGGTTTTGACTACATTAACAGTACCGAAATTAATTTTTTTATAGATCCGGATATACAGTCAGATGTGGATATGCTATTACCTTTTTTAGTTCCAAACTGTATAAACATATTTTATCACGGGTATTTAGCAGATTATGGCGGCAATGCCTATAATATTCCTAATACATTTTGTTCTATTGAAAGTGGCAATATAGGAGTATGGCGAACACTATCACACGAAGTGGGACATTGCCTTGGACTATTGCATACGTTTGAAACAGCATATGGAGAGGAATATATCAGCGGTACAAGTTGTATTAGCCGTGGTGATAGAGTGTGCGATACGCAAGCAGATCCTTATACCGAATCTGCTTGTTTTACTGCTAATAATTGTAATTACACGGGTACTTGCCAAGACCCATCTGGTGCAACCAATTACTCACCACCTTATCAAAATATTATGAGCTATTGGGGCGTTGAAGGGTGTACGCTTACACATTTTACAACTGGACAATATGCCAGAGCTACTTCTTTCTTAGAAACAGATGCAGGGTTGTTAAATACTGTTTCACCTGCTACTGTAACGGCTGGACCCGGCACAGTTAGTAGTGGTTTTTATTTTAGAACTGCCCGCAACAGCATTACAATTAACCCAACATTAAATATTACAGGTACAACCATATCATCATTGCAAAGCCAATCGGTAACTGTGCCGCCAGGGTTTCAAGCCTTGCCTACAAGTGGTTCTACTACTATAAAAGCTACTTGTGTTTATTAAATGAATCTTCTTTACAATGATGACAAATAAATACACTTATGAAAAAAATATTTTTATTTACTGTCATTAGTTTTAAAGTGTATACTACCATTTTTGGGCAAGCAATAAAGGAATGCGGCAACATTCCTATAGACACGTCTGCGTACCTAGCAGCAGAAAGTTATGGGTTACAAAGAGCTCCTTTAGCAGTTTCCAGATTAGTAAAGGTATATTTTCATATTTGTAGAAATGATAATGGCAGCAATGAAGCAGCAACTAACGAAGAGGTAGAAATAGAATTTAATATGATGGTATCTAAGTATTCGTCTAACGGTTTATGCTTTGCCAATATGGGGTCTAATTTTATAAATAGCACTGATATAAATTACAATCTTGATCCGGATGTGCAATCAAATGCAGATTGGCTTTTACCTTTTCTTGTACCAAATTGCGTAAACATTTTTATTCACCAAGAACTTGCCGGTTATAGAGGTAATGCTTATGGAATACCTAATAACTTTTGTTCTGTTTCCAGAGAAGGATTGGGTGCAGCAAAAAGTATGACCCACGAAATAGGACATGATTTTGGATTAATGCACACCCACACTGGTTGTGGAAGTACTTATATTTCTGGCGCATTGTGCAGTAGCAATGGAGATAGGGTATGCGATACGCCTGCAGACCCATATTGTTTTGAAGAAAATACATGCTTTTCCACCAACGCAAGTGGTTGTGGGTACATTGGCAGCTGTGAAGATGCTGGAGGTGCCAGCAACTGGTCGCCGCCTTACAATAATATTATGAGTTACTGGTACAATTACGGCTGCTCAAGAACGACATTTACCGCCGGGCAGTTTGCTCGTGTAAATAGTTTTGTTGATACCTATAATCCTCTTATGATAACGACTTCTCCAAATACAGTTACATATAATAATGTAAATGCCAACTCAGGCTTTCAGATGAGGTCTGCCATTAGCAGTATCTCAACAGGCAATAGTGTAACACTCAATGGCAGTGTAGTAGCTGGTTTTGTAAGCCCGTCTATATTTGTAGCGCCGGGTTTAATTGCAGCACCAAGTACAGGTGAAATTATTTTTAGAGCATCTGGTTGTAATTAAAAAAGCAATTTGAGTATTATGATCGAAAATTATAAATTTATTTTACCACTCTACGCAGCTCCAACATATTTAAACTATTAGGATAAAATTGCTGCACGTTTTTTTGTACCAGATGTATGGCCATATCGTACCAAAGCGGAACCACGGGAGCATTTGCAATAATAATTTTATCCATTTGCTGGTATAAATTATATCGTAAACTATCGTTGGTTTCTGACAATGCCTGCTCATACAATTTATCGAAATCATTATTTTTAAATCGGGTATAATTTGGCGGCGCTGGGTTTTTACTGTAAAAAACACTCAAGTAATTTTCAGCATCGGGGTAATCTGCAATCCAGCTTCCTCTAAAAAAAAGCGCTTGCTGTTTGGAGGTTTGCTCCAGCAATAAACTCTTTTGCATGGCTTCTACTTTTACTGTAATGCCAAGCTGCTTTAACTCGTTGGCTACATAACTTGCAAGGTTGGCATAAATAGGAATAGTGAGCAGTTTTATATCAGGCAAATTTTTTCCATTTGCAAAACCTGCTTCTGCTAATAATGCTTTTGCTTTTGCAGGATCGTATGAATAACCTTTTACAATTGTTGCGTTATAGGATGGAAGTCCTTGTGGTACAAAACCACTCTCAGCTGCAGTTCCAATAGAATTTCGCAGATAGAGCATCATCTTCTTTCTATCAATGGCATAATTAATAGCTTGCCTTATTTTTAATATTTTTAATGGTGAATTTTTTACAATCGTATTGTTAGTATCTGATAATATACCAAAATATTCTATGTTGAGGTAAGGATGTTTTTGGAGTTCAATTTTGTTTTCCCATTCCTTTTTTAAGTTGCCGGTTTTGGTTAAAATTTCATCTTTAAATGAAGGATCAATATCGTTTATAAAATCTAATCTGCCTTGTTGAAATTCTAAAAACTCCGTGGCTTTGCTATCATAAAAATTTATTTTTATTCCATCTAAATAAGGAAGCGATTTTCCACC
>JANPIF010000485.1:0-3025 GCA_031424845.1 Ferruginibacter sp. | reverse complement strand
CTGTTATCAGTCCAACTTCTAATGCGCTTATAACTTCATTGTATTTACCATAATCGAATCTAACACCGCCTTTTGCATAAATACCAGGAGTAACCTTTAATTTATTGAAACCGGTTCCTAGGTTTGGACCACTTATTGGGTCTTCAAATAAAAATCTTGAAGAATCATCTGCCAAGCCTCTAAAAATTTGAGAACCTGCACTATCATAACCTAAAAGATATGGACGCAACAGGCCTAATGATAAGCCACCGCCAGCATTGGCACTTACACTTACACCATTTTTATTGCCTTTATTCCCTAATAAATATTGTAGTTGCACACCAAGTTTTACAGGATAAAAATAATTTATCTTACCATAAATATATGGTCCCGCAGCATTTCTAGTGTTAAACTGCTTTTCTTCTTTGGGGTGTTTTCTTTCAGAAATATCCAATTGAAAAAGTAAAGATTGTCTGATAGATTTTGCACGACCTATTTCTACAAAGCCACCATAGCCATCAGTAGTAAGTTTTATACCACCGGCAAAACTTTTACGATATGTTATAACACCTTCTTCTTCTTGTTTTATAAGTGCGGTTACTCTTTCTTTGCGTATTTCTCTTTTAACTTCTTTACTGGATTTTGTTTGTTCCTGCCCAAAAGACACTAACGAAATGGATATAATTAGTAGCGAAAAAAATATTTTCTTCATGTAGAATATTTATCTGAGTAAATTTATACAAAAATAAACTGTTAGAACACAGAACCAAGTAATTTAATTATAACACAATCAAAATAATATCTTAAAAATATGACAGCTAAAGTAATTTATAAAGGAACGCTGAGATGCCAGGCTACTCATTTACAAAGTGGAAGTATAATTGAAACCGACGCTCCATCTGACAACCGTGGCAAGGGAGAGCGATTTAGCCCTACTGATTTACTATGTGTATCTCTTGCTACTTGCATTATTACAACATTGGGTATTAAAGCAGATGATATGGGAATTGACCTTACAAATACGAGTATGGAAGTAACTAAACACATGCTTGCTGAACCCAGAAGAGTTGGAAAAATAGACATAAAACTGAATTTCGAAAACTCGTTGGCACTGGAAGAAAAAGACAGAACTATATTGGAAAGAACAGGAAATAACTGTCCTGTTGCAAAAAGTTTACATCCAGATATGGAAGTAAATATTGAGTATAACTGGTAAACCTGTTTTATTAAATATGAATGAACAAAATGAAAAACTATACTTAGACTATTATTCTATTATAATGCGATTTAATTTTTTAAGATACTGTTACCCACAGTGCATTGCAAACATCTTTTTTCATTGCAGTATTTATTTTTTAGCTGTATCAATGCCTGAGAATCGTAAGCGGATTTGTTGGAAACACCCAAGGTTTTAAAACCTTCCGTTATCTTATTTTTTTCTGGTAATAATTCAGATGCCCAAACCATTACTCGATCTTTAAAAATTTCTGTGTTATTGTACCAGCCATACGAATACAAAATCGGTAACACAGTATTTACAACAATATTTTGTATCATTTGCTTGCCAAGTTTTTTCTCTTTAAATGCAGTTTCTTCTTCAAAATTGTAATGATAATGCCAGTAATCGTTTGCTGCTACATCAAAAAGAACTTCAACTTCTTTTAAAGTGTCAGCATCTTTTATTTTAGAAAATAAATGATTGCTTTTATGCACCAACATAGCTAATTGTGATAAACGAATAGTAGGAAAATTTGCAGGCCGCATTCTTAAAAAATGTACAGGAATATGAATGGGAGAAAGTGAATATTTTGCTTTTAGGAAGTTATATTCCTTTTGTAGCATTACGGCATAACTATCTGTAAAATCTTTATTTAATAATCCTGCCTGCCCCAGCAACAGCGCTTCTAACTGATGTAGTTGGTTTTTATGTTTCGCTAATATCTTTAACGGCAATGAAGAAGCGATATTTTCAAATGCTTCGCTGTTTATTTTTACACCAAAATTTTTTGCCAATAACTGCCAAAAAACTTCTTCCCAATGGTGGTTGTTTTTTACTAATTTTTGCTCAATGTATGTGGCTTTTTCTTGAAGTCTTTCTACCAGTAATCTGTCTTTCCAAGCTGTAAAACTTATATGGCTTACTGTATGCAAATGAGCTTCGCAGGGAATAAATTGACGGGCATTCATAAGGGTTTCATACTTTTCCAGCATGATGCTCGAAGCCCTGTTATACAATTCAAGTACAGGAAAATTTTGTTGAAGATTTTTATCTTCTTGAAAAACCACATGCAGAATTACGTTGTTATAGTTCCCATCATCGCTGTGTTTGTGTACATTCCATTCAGATGCTTTGATGTGTATTTCAATGCTTCCAGCTAGGATGGTATCGGCAATCTTTATTTTTGCGTTTAAAAAGTCGGGGCCTTGATTAGTATTGTGTGTGCCTGGATGAATAATTTGAATAGCTTCTCCCTCACTTGTGCATAAATCATTTTTGTTGTAATATTGAAATTGCCAAATAAACTGCAAAAGCTGTTCCGTCATACATAAGTTTGTTATAACACAATATAACTAAATAACATATTGCATTTAGTGCAAATATTTTATTATGTCAACTTACTTTGTTTTTAATCGAACAAATC
Organism: Ferruginibacter sp.; assembly: GCA_031424845.1. Classification (GTDB taxonomy): domain Bacteria; phylum Bacteroidota; class Bacteroidia; order Chitinophagales; family Chitinophagaceae; genus Ferruginibacter. The sequence goes on along the minus strand of JANPIF010000485.1, from coordinate 404 downwards.
CTGCTGCGCTGTTTCTTCTTTGGGCTGAACAAATTCCATTTCTATGTTTTTATTAAAGTCCATAAGTTTTGACCCTATGGCTTTCCAGCCCATCACTTCCACTAACTTATCTACCTTAAATTTTACATTGTTTATTTGTTGACCTTTTCCTGTTTTTACATTTAACAAAGGAGTATCGTCAGATGATACTGCAGATAGCACATTGTTTTTCCCTTCTTTTATAAAGAAATACTTACTGTTTAACGTAGTTGTCTCTATTTTAAACCGTTTTACATTAAACTGCATTTTATCATTGTCTAAATAAACGGCGGAGAAAATTTTATTGCTGTCAAATTTTTGAATACTTAATATTTTTTCAGGATCAAAACGCTGTGTAAGTTCCTGGTCTATCATTTCATAATTAC
>JANPIF010000484.1:0-8371 GCA_031424845.1 Ferruginibacter sp. | reverse complement strand
GAATTGGTTTTTTTAGATATTAGTGCCACAGATGAAAAAAGAAAAACACTTTCAACACTTGTAACACAAATTGCTAAGGAAATAAATATTCCGTTTACTGTTGGCGGTGGTATCAATTCATTAGAAGATGCTGAATTAATTATCAAAGCTGGAGCAGATAAAATAAGTGTGAACTCATCTGCAGTTAAACGACCTGCATTAATTAAAGAAATAGCAGATCAATTTGGTAGCCAGGCGGTAGTTGTTGCTATAGATACAAAATCTGAAAACAATGAATGGATGGTTTATGTAAATGGAGGTAAAATTGCTACAGGTATAAAAACAATTGATTGGGCATTACAAGCAGAAGCATTGGGAGCAGGAGAAATTTTACTTACTTCCATGAACAACGATGGTACAAAAGAAGGTTTTGCAATTGATATAACAAAAGAAATAAGTACTGCAGTTTCTATTCCAATAATTGCATCAGGTGGTGCAGGGGCTAAAGAACATTTTAAAAATGTATTTGAAAAGACAACGGCTACTGGGGCATTAGCAGCAAGCATTTTTCATTTTAATGAAATACCAATTCCTGTTTTAAAACAATATTTAAAAGAACAAAATATATTGATAAGATGAATATAAATTTTAATAAAGCTGATGGTTTAGTGCCGGTAATTGTACAAGATGAAATATCATTGCAGGTACTCATGCTTGGGTATATGAATGAAGAAGCATTTACCAAAACAAAACAAGAAGGGAAAATCACTTTCTTCAGCAGAAGTAAAAACAGACTGTGGACGAAAGGAGAAACTTCCGGTAATTTTTTATTTGTGAAAGATATCAAGCTTGATTGTGATAGTGATACACTTCTTGTAAAAGTAAATCCTGCAGGACCAGTTTGCCACACCGGTGCAGCAAATTGTTTTGCTGAAGAAACTGCGAAAGGGTTTTTATATAAACTGGAAGCAACAATAAACAAAAAAATTGATGAAAATGATGAAAATTCTTATACCAATAAATTATATAAAAGAGGGATAAATAAAGTAGCTCAAAAAGTAGGTGAAGAAGCGGTGGAGTTGGTTATAGAAGCAAAAGACAATAACGATAATTTGTTTAAAAATGAAGCTGCTGATTTGCTTTATCATTTTTTAATTTTATTGAAAGCAAAAAATGTAAGCCTTAGGGATGTAGAAAATATTTTACTCGAAAGAGCAAAGTAAAAAAAGAAACTTCCAAAAAAAACGTACGTATATCCAAAAAATAAAATGAATCTTAACTCAGTTATTTTAAACCAAAAAATAAAACCACTAATAGAAGAAATTGTAAATCATCCATTATATCCCTCAATAAAAACGATGGAGGATATGAAAGTGTTTATGCAATATCATGTTTATGCAGTTTGGGATTTTATGTCTTTATTAAAATCGCTGCAACAGAATTTAACGTGTGTAACTATACCATGGTTTCCTGTTGGAGATGCAAACACTCGTTATTTGATAAATGAAATTGTAACAGGAGAGGAATCTGATGTTGATGTAAACGGAATAAGAAAAAGCCATTTTGAAATGTATTTAGAAGCAATGGATCAATGTGGTGCTGATACTAAAGGAATAAAAACATTCATTGAAACTTTAAAGAGTACCAATAATTTACAATTAGCTTTTGATACTGCCCAAACTCCTGATGCTGCAAAATTATTTGTTCAGTTTACATTTGATATAATTAAAAGTAACAAGGCACACGTACAATCTGCAGTATTTACATATGGCCGAGAAGATTTAATACCCGGCATGTTTATTTCCATATTAATCGATTTAGATAAACATTTTCCAAACAGAATAAATTTATTTAAATATTATATTGAAAGGCACATTGAAGTGGATGGTGATCATCATAGTAATTTAGCCATTGAGATGACCAATAATTTATGCGGCGGTAATGATTCGAATTGGCAGGAAGCTGAGGAAAGTACTATTGCAGCCTTGCAAAAACGGAAGCAATTATGGGATGGGGTTTTAGAAGAGATTTTAAATACTCAATAAAGAATTAATTTCCTCCAAAGCAGTCACTACCCTACTAATAGGTAAACCCATTACATTATAAAAATCGCCATTAATATTTTTAATACCAACAGCGCCAATCCATTCTTGTATAGCATAAGCACCTGCCTTATCGTAAGGTTTATACTTATCTACATAATACATTATTTGCTGCTCAGTAAGCGTATGAAAAGTTACAGTAGTTGTATCAGCAAAACTTATTTGGTTACTGCCTTTAGAAATATATACTCCGGTAATTACTTCATGGGTATTGCCAGATAAAGTAGTGATGATATCAATGGCATGTTGTCTATCGATTGGTTTGCCAATTATTTTATTGTTGCAAACTACTATTGTATCTGCAGCAAGAATAATTTTATCAGTCTCATTTTTAGAAGCAATTGCAAGTGCCTTATTTTTAGCAATAAAAATTGCAGTTTCTTCAAAGGATAATTCTTCTGGAAAACTTTCATCCGTATCTGCCACTATTACATCAAAATCTATTTCTGCAAGGTGAAGCAATTCTCTGCGTCTTGGTGATTGGGAAGCAAGGATAATCTTTTGCATAAAAATTAAAGCGTAAATTTTAAGAACAACATAGATAATATTCCAAACAATATTACAATTTTTACAATTTTACTTAGCTCTCTATAATGTGAAGGGGTAGCAGCTTTATACAATTTATTTAGCATAAATAGTAAGGGCAATACCAGTAATAGTAATATATAAATTGCAGCAATCCACCAACCACTTTGCCATGCATATAATTGTACAATGGCAAGTGCCGCTACACAAACCACTATCCAAACTGCTGTAAAAACTTTTGCAGCGGGCACTCCCCAGGTAATCGGCATAGTAGTGCAATTATATTTTCTGTCTCCCTCCATGTCTTCCAAATCTTTTATTACTTCTCTTATCAGCGTCATTACAAAAGCAAAACATGCAAATAATAAGGTAAACTTAAATAGTCTTTGAACATTAAAATCAAGAGAATTTTTTACCCAACCTTTTAATGAAAAGATATCTGCCCCTACAAATAAATAGACTACCATTATTACCCAGGCAGTAAGCGCAGCAATAATTAAATTACCCGATAATAACTTTCTTTTAAACGTAGTGGAATAAAACCATAATAATAAAACACATAAAAAATTTATCAAAAATATTAACCATTGCCCAGTTTTTAAACTCACATAAAAACTAATAGCAACCCCTAATGTAGAAAAAATAAAATGCCATATGATAGCCCATCTTCTTTTAATAAATTTATTAATAACAATTTTATCAGGCTTGTTTATAATATCAATTTGTATATCAAAATAATCATTTATAATATAGCCTGCAGCTGCTATTAATACAGATGATAAACTGAGCAAACCGAATAGTAATTGATTATTAAAACTTGGGAATTGAATAAGTAAAGGGGTATAAACACAATAGTAGAAAAGTACTTGTGTTACAACAATAAATAACAAATTTGGCCATCGAATCAACCTAAAAAATGCCAAAATTGTTTTCATTTAAAAAGTTATCTGGTTATCATTATTAAACTGAAGCAATGTTGTCAGTATCATTCCAATCATTATTTAGTTTTAAAACTTTCTCAATAACATCTCTTACACAACCCTTACCGCCGGCAATGGGAGAAATGTAATGCGCTATTGATTTTATTTCTTCTACCGCATCTGTAGGAGCACATGCTACACCTACAGTTTGCATAACCAATACATCAGGTACATCATCCCCCATATATAAAACCTGTTGCAAATCGTAATTGTTTTCAGCAATATATTTTGCTAGTAATTCCTTTTTATTTTTCACAGAAAGGAAAATATTATCAATTCCCAATTTTTGCAATCTAACTTTAACCGCATTTGAATTTCCTCCAGAAATTATTAAAACGTCGTAGCCTTTCTTTACTGCCAATTGTAATCCGTAACCATCTTTTATATTCATGGTCCTTGCCATTTCCCCATTATCTAACAGTATGAGTGTTCCATCTGTAAGCACACCATCAATATCAAATACAAACAATTTAATGTTTTTAAAAAGAGCCAGCACATTCATCTGTATTATTTTTGGTTATCTCTCCATTCATATACCCACGTACTTTGTATCATTTCTAAATGGCCTTCATTACTTTCTTCTCTTTTACCTACAAAAGATGGAATTTCTAAAACCCAGTTTAGCAAATCGGTAAAACGAAGTCTATAAATTTTTCCTTCATTAAAATCATCGCCAAAACGCTCATATAATTTTATGGCAATATCTTCATAATCGTTCCAGTGTATGGGTAGTTCAAAACTCATGGTATGTGTAATGTGCAAATCAGCTAATGTGCTAATATGCTAATTTTTTTTACAGGTTAAAATTTTTATTAATAGTGGGTTACTAATATGTTTTAAATTATTTAAAATATTTTAATTAATATCTTATGAATATTAAAAAGGCCACATTAGCACATTAGCTAAAATTTTCTTTACTCTCCAAAAAACTGGGACTGGTCAGGAAGTGTGACTTCAATATCGCCACCGTCTTCTAATAAAACACATTGACAACCAAGTCTTGAATTAAGCCTCGGATTTACTGCTCTATCTATAAAATCTTCTTCTTTATCGCTTAATTCTTCTACCAACATTTCCCCTTTATCTATATATAAATGACAAGTACTGCAGGCACAAACTCCGCCACAATTATGGTGTAAATTTATATCGTTTTTTAAAGCAACTTCTAGTATAGATTGACCAGAGCTTACATCATTTATAGTAATGGGTTCTAGCCCTTTTTGTTCAAATTTGAAAGTGATATTGTACATAATGTTCTTTTCGGAGTGCAAACGTAATACAAAATAGCAGTTATTAAAAATATGTATGGTGAAAGAACGTATTTAATTATATTATAATAATTACATTGCACCTCTTATAATCGTATATTAATTTGATGATAAAATGAAATATTCTATTAATTTTTTTGCTTTTGCTATTGTGTTAGTTTCTCTTTCCTGCAAAGATACCAAGGAAAAATTGCCCATAGTTACGCCTTCGCTAAAAGAAGGAAAAAAGAATGATACAAGATCTAAAGCTGCGCAAAAAGGTCCGATAATAAACATTATTGATACACTTGAAATTAACCGCATTGTTCTTTGTGTAAAAGATAGCGCATTAAGTATTGATAGAATGAAGGAAAAACTGTCAAACATTTTTAATAAAACATTACCCGAAGGAATTTTAATGATGAATTTACAAGCCACCCGTGAACAAATTGTCTGGTATAAAACTACAATGGCGTCCTATTTTTTTGAAGCCGGTATTCCAGTAGATAAAAAGGTTGCATCACTTAGGAAAGGCATGTTTATGAAAAAAACCGGTGGGGACAGTGCTCTCATTGCTCATTTTTTTGGTCCAACTGAATTGATTTATGTGGCTTATGATGCCTTAAATGAAAGGCTTAAAGAAAATAATAAAAAGAAAACCACTCCCTCTTATGAAATTTATAAAGACAACAATTTCTTAAACACCACTCCTAATATCGACCCGTATAAATTACAGATAGATATAGTAATGCCCTATAAATAGATATAACTATTTTATTGATCTATGTCACCTATTAAATCTTTGATAACAACACTTGAAGTAACAGCACCAAAAACTGCAGGCATATAGGAAACAGTACCATATGCAGATTTTTTAAAATTGCTTCCATCAGTTAAAATAAGGCTTTCTTTTTTCGGTTGTTCAGGAGAAAAAACACATTTAATACCTTTTCTGATATCATGATTGCGTTTAAGCATCTTACGTATTTGTTGGGCAAAAACGCAATTGTACGTTTTAGATATATCTGCAACCATTAAATTTGTAGGATCCATTTTACCTCCCGCACCCATACTGCTTACAAGCGGAATTTGTTTATGGTATGCATGTACAATGAAAGTAAGTTTTGGTGTAATGCTATCAATTGCATCAATGATATAATCTGGTGCAACTTGTAATAATTCTGCTACCATTTCGGGGTTAATAAAATCTTTTATTACGTTCAATTCAATTTCAGGATTAATTGCTTTCAATCGTTCCGCCATTACATCAGCCTTGTAGGCTCCATGGTTTGTAGCTAAGGCAGGAAGCTGCCTGTTTCTATTTGTTGGGTCAACAATATCTCCGTCAATAATAGTCATTTTACCTATTCCGCTGCGTGCTATAAACTCTGCAGCAAAAGAACCTACGCCACCCAATCCAACAACCATTACGTGGCATTTTGCCAATTGCTGCAATGCGTTTTTGCCAATCAATAATTCTGTTCGACTAAGCCACGAAAAATCTGTTGTCATATTTAAAATAAACCATCGCCAAATAATTTGATGGCTTTTTTTTTAATTTGTAATTGTAATAACTTACTATCAATTAATAAAACTTTTGCTGCTTCCTCATAAATTTCTTCTATTGTAATACTATCATCATCAGTTTCAAAAAACATTTTTTCTAAGGGAATTTTTCTTAGTGTTTGTTGAATATTTTCTTTGAGTATTGCTTTTCCAAAAGATAAATAAAACCCTTCTTTGATGAGCGCCAACGCAATAGTTTCTTTTTTATTAAAACCATGAAAGATGACAGGAACATTATTTTTATTGATTCTTAAAAGTGCTTTTACTTCTTCAAATGCATTTACACAATGTAGGATCAAAGGTTTATTTATTTCATTTGCTAAAATAATGTGGGCTGAAAAAACTTCTGTTTGTAAGGCGAAATTTGTAGTACAATTCTTATCCAAACCACATTCTCCAATCGCAATCACATAATTGTTATGGACAAGTTTTTTTATAGCCTCAAAATCACTTATCCAAGTGTTTTCATTTACATACCAAGGGTGAAGCCCAATGGAATAATTTCCTGTATTTTCCACTTCATCAGAATCATCCTGTAAGTTTTGAATAACCCATTGGTTATTATTTAAAGCATGATGATGAGTATGAATATTAATTAGCAATTTGAAAGTGATTTTGCAAACCAAAAATAATAGATTTAATAATGGTAAGACTATCCAATATATATCCCAATGTATTAAGTTTTCGTATTAAACCTGTTTAAATAATGAAGAACAAAATATAATATTTTATGGGGAAATATAAAGTTTGGCATCCTTTTTTATATATGTTGTTTTTACATTTAAACCAATTATATGATTCAGAAAATTTCACATCTTTCAAAAAAATCTTTATTTGCCATTGCAATAATGTTTATGTCAATGCTTAGTTATGCTCAAGATAAAAAAATTGATGTAGATATCAGTACTAAAAGTGACAATGAAAATGTATTTATGCAACCATGGGTATGGATTGTAGGTGGTGCAGTTTTCATTTTATTATTAGTAGCTTTAATAAGAGGAGGCAAAAAAGATTAATTTAATATACACACAAAAGGCTGTCTTATTAAAAGACAGCCTTTTTTTATTCTATTAGACTAACATCAAGGAGTAGGATGCATTAATTCTTAATCATAATAAAATGTGCTCAGCTTTTTAATCATTGATTTATTCTACATCCAATCCCCAGTTTATTCCTTTTTGTGTAGCAGGTACACCCTTCTTTATCCAATTTGCTGCTGGTGCATCTTTTAAATAATAATCAAAAAATTGAGCTAAACGAACAGATAAATCTTTTCTGTTCTTTCTTTCAACCAGGTTATGATCTTCTCCATTATATTCCAACATCCAAACTTTTTTACCCAGTCTTTTCATGGCTGTAAATAACTCGATACCCTGGTACCAAGGCACTGCTCCATCTGCATCGTTGTGCATTATAAGTAAAGGAGTTTGTATTTTATCTGCTGTAAACAAAGGAGAATTTTTTATGTATAAATCCGGGCGCTCCCATAAAGTCGCACCTATTCTACTTTGTGTTTTTTCGTATTGAAATTGCCTGTTCACTCCGCTTCCCCATCTTATTCCACCATAAGCACTCGTCATATTACTTACCGGTGCACCTGCGCCTGCTGCTTTAAAAATATTTGTTTTAGTAACAAGATAAGCAACTTGATAGCCTCCCCAACTTTGCCCTTGTATGGCCATTCTAGTACTATCTACCCATGGCATTTTTGACAACATCTTTGCTGCACTTACCACACTATTGTAAGCACTTTGCCCAGGCTCCCCTTTTTTGTAATAAATATTCGGATCAAAAACCAGGTAACCATTGCTTACAAAATAAGGGATGTTGATGGTTGATGCGCTTGGTGCCGGTGCTCTGTAATTGTATAATAGATCTGCATTACGTTCATAAAAATAAAATATTACAGGGTATTTTTTTGTAGGATCAAAATTTTCAGGTTTAAACAAAAGCCCTTCGCTCATTTTTCCAT
>JANPIF010000483.1:0-8546 GCA_031424845.1 Ferruginibacter sp. | reverse complement strand
AGGAAGTGGCCGATGCATTAAAGGGAGTTGATGTTCCTGTATTGGTAAAAAACCCTATAAATCCTGACTTAGAATTGTGGATGGGAGGAATTGAGCGCATACAAAAAGCGGGTGTAAAGCAGGTGGGAATGATACACCGTGGCTTTAGTTCTTACGGAAACACGGAATATAGAAATGCACCGATGTGGCACTTAGCTATTGAAATGAAAAGGCGCAATCCCGATATGTTATTGATATGTGACCCATCGCATATTAGCGGTCGTAGAGATATTTTGCAAGCAGTTTCTCAGCAGGCTATAAATTTAGATTATGATGGGTTGATGATTGAAAGTCACATAACACCAGATGAGGCTTGGAGCGATGCAAAACAGCAAATTACTCCTGAGCGATTAGCTGAATTATTAGATGCAATTGAATGGAGAAAAGAAGATACTACTTCCCAGGAATATCATGCAGCTTTGGAGAAACTTCGCCAGCAAATAAATCATTTAGATGATGAACTGATGCAGATTATTAGTCAACGAATGAAAGTAGCAGAGCAAATTGGATCTTATAAAAAAGAAAATAACATAACCATTTTGCAAACCAACAGATGGAATGAAATTTTGGAAAAAGCTTATAATAAAGCAGATCTTTTAGGCCTTAGCAAAGAATTTATGACTAAGTATTTTGATGCCGTGCATATGGAAAGTATTAGCCATCAAAATAAAATTATGGAAGGGAGTTAGGTTGAAGGATTAGGAAGATATTAGATTAAAATAAAGAAGGAGAAAGCGCTTTTGATAAATAGCGTTTTCTTCTTCTTTTAAGGTTTGTTTCTTCTCCTTTTTTTAAAATTTATATACTACTGCCAGCAAACCAGATGCTGTAGATTTTGATCCTCCTCCATCTTTTTTTAAATAAAAATCACTGTTGGCAGATTCAAACCTTAGCTCTGGAATAATGGTTAAAGCGCCTACTTTATAATTGAGCGAAAGTGTATTTGCAAAAATGCTTTTGGTAGAAAAGTAGATTGTTTTATTATCAGTTATATATTCACTTCTAAGGGTTATGCCAATAGTTGATGTAGGGTCATAATTTATATATACTGCATTGCCTATCCAACTGCCGCTGCCGGCAAGGGTTGGTTTTCTATTTTGGATGGTGCCATTGTAACCAATACCAAATTTACTGCTGATTATTCCGTTTAATACAAGATCTATTTGGTGTAATGATTTTAAGGAACTTGGATTTTTACCTGAATCTGAGGCTGCAAAACCGGAGTAATTTAAAAAAGCTTTCAGCTTGCCATTTTTAGTGCCTCCGCTAATTTGTGCTATCAAATTTTTTACTGCAGTACTCGATGTGCTTTGATCCGTGTAATTGGTAACGCCTAACATAAATGCAACCGGCCCAGCAGTTACGTCAGCCTTTAAACCAGTATGAAAAAATGGCCCATTAGTAAACATATAACTCATGCTATAATTTCGGTTAAGTGGTGCGTCCAGCAATTCATAGCCTACATGCGTAGCAAACTTTCCGGCCGTAAATTTTACTTTAGATGAAACACTGTAAGTAACGAAAGCCTGCTTTATAGCAGGCAGTGTTGTAAACCCATTTTTACCAGCATCGGCATCACCATCATTGTAGGAAAACTCTTCGGCCCGGCGGCCAAAACCTAGATCTACTGTTGCAGAAACTTTGCCCGATAATGCACTAGCATCCGCTTTTAATGATGCCATACCTAACTCAAAAGAGTTTTGAGAATTTGTAAAGCTGGTATAGTTGTTTTGCTGTCCGGAGAAGTTATACCGGTAGTAAGCATCTAAGGAACCCGAAAAAGCGAGGGTTTTGGTAGTGTCTTGTGAAAAAGATGCAAAAAATGACGTAGCAGCTATTACTGCTAAAGGGAATTTTCTTAACATTGTAGTAGATTTTAATTATTAATAAGAGGTACAACCATTGAACTTTGTCGAGAAGCTCATAAGTAGGTTGTACCTTTTTTTTATGTTTTAATTTTCGATAATTTCTTCTTTTAAAATACCATTGGTTTGTACCAATAATGTGCCTTGTGTATAATTTTCGTTGTGCTGAGAAGCATCCAAACCAAGTAGTTCTTCTTCCTGACTTACCCTTATTGGTAAAATAAAATTGATAAACTTAAAAATGACAAAGGATGTAGCAAAACTGTACGTAACCACAATGGCCAATCCTTTTAACTGGGTAAAAAAGAAAGCTGGATTACCATAAAATAAACCATCGGCACCTGCAGCATTTACAGATTTTGTTGCAAAAACTCCGGTTAAAATCATCCCCACCATGCCACCAATACCATGGCATGGAAACACATCCAGCGTATCATCTAAACTAGATTTTGCTTTGTAATGCACTGCTACATTTGAAATAATGGCTGCAAGAAAACCAATAAAAATACTTTGTGGAATGGCTACAAAACCAGCACCAGGGGTAATTGCTACCAAGCCAACTGCAGCACCAATGCAGAAACCAAGTACAGAGGGTTTTTTACCTCTTAAAACATCAAAAAACATCCAGCTTAAACCTGCCGCTGCGGCTGCAGTATTTGTAGTTGCAAAAGCTGAAACCGCTAACGTATTTGCAGCCAATGCTGAGCCGGCATTAAATCCAAACCACCCAAACCAAAGCAGTCCTGTGCCTATCAACACATAAGGAATATTGGCTGGTGGAATTTCTTTGTGTTCTATATGGGATTGTCTTCTTTTTAAAACTAATGCGCCAGCCAATGCTGCACAACCAGCAGAAATATGTACAACTGTTCCCCCAGCAAAATCTAATACACCTAACTTAAATAAGAAACCTTGTGGGTGCCATGTCCAGTGCGCCAAGGGAGCATACACGAGCAAGCTAAACAGCACTATAAATAAAATGTAAGCAGAAAATTTTATACGTTCTGCAACTGCACCTACCACCAAACCAGGAGTAATTATGGCAAACATTAGTTGGAACAATGCAAAAAGTAATAGCGGAATAGTTAAAGTAGCACCCCCTTGCAAAGCCGGAGCACCAGACGCTACCCCCTTAAAAAACAAATGCGTCATAGGATTGCCAATAAAACCGCCTATGGTTTCTCCAAAGCAAAGGCTATAACCAACCGTCACCCAAAGTACACTTACCACACCTGCTGATACTACACTTTTTATCATGGTACTTATTACGTTTTTGCGGTTTACCATACCTCCATAAAAAAAAGCCAGTCCCGGTGTCATTAAAAATACGAGTGCAGTTGCAACTAAAATCCAAGCAACATCTGCTGAGTTAAACTTACCATCATCAAAATTGGGAAGAGAAGGAATAAAAATAGCACCGATGGCCACAACAGCCAATACAAAAAAAGGCGCTAAATTTTTAAGTGTAAGATTTTTCATAATTAACTTTTATTTTTAAAAATGTTGCTATTTGTGCTAAAATAGATAAAAAATTACTAAATATGAAAATAAAAGTTAATTATTTTAGGGAAATATTATAAAAAATATGGTGCTTGGCTAAAATAAATCATATATTTTAAAAATTAATGTTTTTGAGATGCCTTCATTTATTTGATTAAACAACCCACTCTTATAAATAATCTTTTGATTCTAAAAGGGAAAACCCCATCAAAAACTCATCTACTTTTCTTGCACATTCACGCCCTTCACTTATGGCCCATACAACCAATGATTGTCCACGGCGCATATCGCCAGCGGTAAATATTTTAGAAATGCTGGTTTGATAAGCTTTTTCGGATGCTTTTACATTTCCTCTTTCATCAAGCTCAATTTCTAATTGGGTAAGCAAGCCTTCTTGCTGAGGGTGTACAAAACCCATGGCTAACAATGCGAGTTCGCAAGGTATTTTTCTTACCGTATTGGCTATCTCTACAAAATTTGCGGGTTTACCTTCTTCGGATATCTTCCACTCCAGGTCTACAATTTTTAGTTCTTTTAAATGTCCTTCTTCATCGGCTACAAATTCTTTTGTGGCAATTGCCCATTGTCTATTGGCACCTTCTTCGTGGGAGGAGGTTGTTTTTAAAATCATGGGGTATTGCGGCCAAGGCATGTAAGCTGTTCTGCTGTTTGGCGGCATTGGCATTAATTCAAATTGTGTTACGGATTTTGCTTTTTGCCTGTTAGATGTTCCTACACAATCGCTTCCGGTATCACCACCGCCAATTACTACTACGTTTTTATTAGAAGCCTCTCCTAAATCCGCTCCTCCATTTGGCGGAATGAGTTTGCCTGCATTGACTCTATTTTGTTGCGTTAAAAATTCCATTGCGAAGTGAACACCTTTAATTGACCTTCCAACAATATTTAAATCTCTAGGTACGGTAGAGCCGCCAGCTAAAACAATGGCATCGTATTCTCTTAATAAATCTGTAATGGAAATATTTAAGCCCACATTTGCATTGCAGGTAAAAACAATGCCTTCTTCCTCCATAAATTTTATTCGTCTATCTATCACCCATTTTTCTAATTTAAAATCTGGAATACCATATCGCAATAAGCCTCCAGGCAAATCATCTCTTTCAAAAACCACTACTGCATGGCCTGCATAATTTAATTGTGCCGCTGCGGCTAAGCCGGCTGGGCCGCTTCCAATTACAGCAATTTTTTTACCCGTGCGGATGATGTTTTTCTTTGCCTGAACAAAACCTTTATCAAACGCTATTTCAATAATATGTTTTTCTATCTCTTCAATGGCTATGGCAGGTTGGTTAATGCCGAGTACGCATGCACTCTCACAAGGCGCCGGGCAAATACGCCCAGTAAATTCCGGAAAATTATTGGTGGAGCTTAAAATGTCGTAAGCGTTTTTCCATTCTTTTTTATAAACGGCATCGTTAAACTCTGGTATAATATTTCCGAGTGGACAGCCATTGTGGCAAAAGGGTACCCCGCAGTTCATGCACCTACCGGATTGTTCGTTTAACTTTTCATCTGTGTATGGTAGCACGAATTCTTTATAATCATTAAGCCGCTCTTCCACTTTTCTTTTTTGTGGAAGCTCTCGGGTGTGTTGTAGGAAGCCTGTTGTGTTGCCCATAGTTTTATGTCCATGGGTTGCACCCATGGTTACTCAAAGTCAACCCCGTTGGGGTTGGTTGTGAAAAAATCGTCGAATTAAAATACTGTCAGCCTAAGCTTGTCGAAGGCGGGTTAATTTATGAAGACCAGCTTCGACAGGCTCAGCTTGACACTCTAACTATATCAAACTTTTGTCATGTTCAAAAAGTTTAAATTTTTTGTGCACCTCAGACCTACATTAAAACAATTTGAACATTATTATACTATACCTTTTCTTTCACCTTCTTCCCCTCCAATACCTTCTTATAATCCTTCGGAAAAACTTTTACAAAATGCTGCAACTGATTTTCAAAATCATTTAATACAAATTTGGCAACGGAACTTTTTGTATAATTAAAATGTTGTTCCATCATTCCTTTCAAAAACGTTGCATCGTCACTTGATAGCGGATCGATATCCACCATTTCTTTGTTGCATGTAATTTCAAAATCGTGTTGCACATCATATATATACGCAATACCTCCGCTCATGCCTGCGGCAAAATTTCTACCAGTTGCACCGAGTATGATAACATTACCACCGGTCATGTATTCGCAAGCATGGTCCCCAACGCCTTCTACCACTGCATTTGCACCACTATTGCGCACTGCAAATCGCTCCCCAGCCTTTCCTCGTATAAATGCATGTCCGCTTGTAGCACCATAAAAAGCAACATTACCAATAATGCTATTTGCTTCCGGTACAAAGCCCGCATCGGCAGATGGATACACAATTAATTTTGCTCCGCTCAATCCTTTTCCAAAATAATCATTGGCATCGCCTTCTAATTCCAACGTTATTCCTTTTGTATTAAATGCTCCAAAGCATTGGCCTGCAGTGCCGATAAATTTAAAATGTATTGTATCATCCGGTAAACCATCTCCTTTATACAGTTTGGTAATTTCGTTTGATAGAATTGTTCCTACTGTTCTGTTTGTGTTTTTAATATTAAACGATGCTGTTGTTATTTCTTTTTTTTCTAAAGATGATTTTGCTGCCTCTAGCAATTTCCAATCCAATACATTTTCCAATTCATGGTCTTGTTTCTCTAAATTGTAAAAAGCCTGTCCCTCCCCTCGGGGGAGATTAGAAGGGACTTTGTACAATATCGGCGATAAATCAAGTTTACTATATTTCCAATGTTCAATATTTTCTTTTTGCACCAAACAATCTACTTGACCTACCATTTCGTTGATGGATTTAAAACCAAGTTCCGCCATTATTTCACGCAGTTCTTCTGTAAGAAATTTAAAGAAATTTACCACATGTTCAGCATCGCCTGTAAAACGTTTTCTAAGTTCTGGGTCTTGGGTTGCTATTCCAACCGGACAAGTATTTAAATGGCATTTGCGCATCATAATGCAACCTTCTACCACCAATGCGGCAGTGGCTACTCCCCATTCTTCAGCTCCAAGCAATGTTGCAATGGCAATATCTTTACCAGTTTTCATTTGTCCATCGGCTTGTAAAACCACACGGCTACGCAATTTATTTTTTACAAGAGTTTGATTGGCTTCTGCCAAGCCAAGCTCCCAGGGCAAGCCCGCATGTTTTATAGAACTTATGGGCGATGCACCAGTTCCACCATCATGCCCTGCAATTAAAATCACATCTGCTTTTGCTTTTGCTACACCTGCAGCAATAGTGCCCACGCCAGCTTTGCTTACTAGTTTTACATTTATTCTTGCTGCACGGTTGGCATTTTTTAAATCGAAAATAAGTTGTGCTAAATCTTCAATAGAATAAATATCATGATGCGGTGGTGGAGAAATTAGTCCTACACCCGGTGTGGCATGGCGCACTTTTCCAATCCAATCATCTACTTTGTAACCGGGCAGTTGTCCGCCCTCGCCAGGCTTTGCACCTTGTGCCATTTTTATTTGTAACTCATCTGCTTCGGTTAAATATAAACTCGTTACACCAAACCTTGCCGATGCAATTTGTTTGATAGCCGAACGCATATTATCACCATTGGGTAATGTTGAATACCGGCTTTCATCTTCTCCACCCTCTCCAGTATTGCTTTTGCCGCCAAGCTTGTTCATAGCAATTGCCAATGTGGTATGCGCTTCCCAACTGATGCTTCCAAAACTCATAGCACCAGTGGCAAAACGTTTGTAAATATTTTCTGCAGGTTCTACTTCCTCTATAGAAATAGCTGGTCGTACATTTTTAAAATTAAATAAACTTCTTAGCGTTGCTGCTCTTTCGCTTTGGTCGTTTACAGCTTTGGAATATTTTTTGAATGTATTGTAATCATTCATTCTTGTAGAATATTGCAAGAGGTGAATAGTAGTTGGATTAAACAAATGAAATTCTCCTTTGCGTTTCCATTGATACATTCCACCAACTGGCAAACGATCTACCGGCATAGATTTTTTACTGAACGCTAGATAATGCTTTGCCAAAGCTTCTTTCGCAATCCCATCAAGCGTTACTCCTTCTATGCGACTAACAGCGCCAGTGAAATAATTATCTACTACATTTTTATCGAGCCCAAGTATTTCAAAAATTTGTGCGCCCTGGTAAGATTGCAAAGTAGAAATCCCCATTTTAGAAAAAACTTTAAGTAATCCATCGCACACGGCTTTTATATAATTTTTACGAAGATCATCCCACTCCAAATTTGTTTGCAGTGCTCCATTCTTTTTCATGTTTCTAATAGATGCCATGGCCAAATATGGATTGATTGCAGTCGCACCAAAACCGATTAAACATGCAAAGTGATGCACTTCCCACACATCTCCAGCCTCTACTACAATGCCCACTTGCCCACGCAAACCTTTTTCTATAAGATAATGATGTACGGCCGATGTAGCCAACAAAGTTGGAATAGCCGCATGGTCACTATCAACGGCTCTATCACTCAATATCAATACTTCAAAACCATCATGCACGGCATCTTCTGCATAGCGGCACAATCTTTCTAAACCTAATTTTAATGAGCCCACTTTTCCATCTGCACGAAAATAAGTTTGTAATGTTTTGCTTTGAAATTTACCGGTATCAATGCTTCTTAATTTTTCTAATTCTTTGCTGGTAAGTATTGGATGTTTCAATGCAACGGTGTGACAATCCTCAGGTCTTTCTTCTAATAAATCTCCATTGTTGCCTACAAAAGAAACCAAGCTCATTACCAATCTTTCTCTTATTGGATCAATAGGAGGATTGGTAACCTGTGCAAATAATTGTTTAAAATAAGAACTGATGTGTTGTGGAATATCGCTCAATACTGCTAACGGCGTATCTGTTCCCATAGAGCCAATTGGTTCTTTTGCGTCAAGCGCCATTGGTTTTAAAATGGTATCAATATCTTCAGTTGAATATCCAAATGCTTTTTGGTATTTTAAAATAGATTCATCAGTTAAGTGCGTAAATGCTACACGAGGTTCTTCAATTTCTTCTAAACGAATTTTATATTGATTTAAATATTTATCATATGGTTTTTGGCTACAAATATTTTGTTTCAATTCTTCATCACTA
>JANPIF010000482.1:0-3362 GCA_031424845.1 Ferruginibacter sp. | reverse complement strand
AGTGCAAACAGGAAAAAAAACAGCCACTAAAATAGTGGCTGCGCTTAAAGTATGATTGATTCTATATTATTTTACTCTTGTCCATGTTTGGCTGTTATCTTGCCCAGCAACATTTTTACCGGTAAGCCTTATTTCACCATTGTTTATCACAGTTATTGTAGCGGGTTGATAAACTAATGAACCCGATGTACAATTGCTCATTAAATTATCTAAAGTAAAACCACCTGCATTATCTGTTTTAATATTTTGCCATTTTACATCATTTTCTCTGTAACACTGGCTGTTATTTGAAACAAAAGTTAACCTACCTTCTTTAGAAAAAAGAGAAACAGTAACTACGCTGTTAAGCATGGTGTTTTCAGGACTGTTACTAGATAATTGCCATTTGCCATTTAAAGAAAATACTGCACCGCCGGTCGTATTGGTTGCATTTCTAACTGCATCGCAGCTTATAAGTGAAATGATGAGTGCGAATAAAGAAAAAAGTTTAATTGCTTTCATGATGTTGATTTTTTAAGTGTAAAAGCCAATTTTCAAAAAGCATACCAACAGTTTATAAAAAAAAATATGAATGTTAAGTTAACAAAACTTTGCATATCGTTTTGCCTTAGCTTTGGCACAAATTAATTTTTATGGATTTTTCGAGATACCCTATTACACTCATTTTAATAATTGCGAACGTTTTATTTTCTATTGTAGGATTTTCTAATAATGTAATGCTCGCCAAAACAATAGGTTGGCCTTATTATGAAAAAAGAAATAAACAATATTACCGTTTTATAACATCGGGCTTTTTGCATGCAGATTGGATGCATTTAATTTTCAACATGTTTACGCTCTATTTTTTTGGAAAGAATGTAGAGATTATTTTTTCGCTTGCAGGCTTGGGTGGACAATTTGCTTACATAGCCTTGTACTTTTTAGCATTAATAGCGGCAGATATTCCGAGTTATTTAAAACACAACGACGATCCTAATTATCGATCTCTTGGTGCATCTGGCGCTGTATCTGCAGTAATATTTGCAAGTATCATTTTTAGTCCATGGAGCAGTATATATTTATACGGAGCTTTAAAAATATCTGCTACACTATATGCAGTTTTGTACATCATTTATTGTATTTACATGGGCAAAAAAAATCAAGACAATGTAAACCATGATGCGCATTTGTGGGGCTCTGTGTTTGGTTTTGTATTCACCTTAATATTAATAACTGTACTTAGGTCAGATTTGTTTCCTTACATTTTAGAAGATCTTAAAAAGTTTAGCGTTTTTGGAAATAATGAGTTGAGTTCAGCTTTAGAATACATTTTGACGACGAGGTAATTTTAAACCTGTCATCTATTCTAAAACCTACCACCCAAACAATTTTTTTATCGGATTCCAACACCCAAACATTTTCTTTTTGAATAAGCGATAATTTTAAATCAGCAAAAAATCGACTTAGTTTTTTCTTGCACACTTTATCAGTTGCCTTATTCTTCATTCCAAAAGGATAAAAATAATCTCCCTGTTTCCATTTGCGTAGTAGTAGAGGAAATTTTAATTCATTTGCATTTATGAAGGCTGTAGATGCATCTGTTGCAAGTGTTTCAGGTAGATTTACTTTTTGGATGGTAAGAATTTGATCAGCAAATAAAATATTATTTTCATTTTCTTCAATAATAATATTTACAGTTTCTGCTGTTGAAACTATGGGTGAAATAATTAACCAGTTTCTATTTTTTAAAATCCTGTGCGATGAAGATTTTATGTATTTACCAGATTCACTTTGCAATAATTTTCCTACTTCACTCACTTGTGCAGCAGTAAAATTATAATCCTTTATTATTTCATAAATAATGGTTGATAAAGGTTTTGTTTTGGCTAATTTTAAAACAGGTATATGAACTTCATTTCCTTTTATTTCTGTCAATTTTTCTTTTAAACCCTCCATACTTTGTTCATATAAATATTCGAGATCCGTGAATCGCTCAATATTTCGTAGTACATTATTTGCAGCTTCAGGATAAACTTTTTCTAAAGCAGGTAGAATTTCATTCCTAAAAAGATTTCGGGTATAATCGTTTTCAGCATTGGAACAGTCGGTAACAAAATCTACATTTTTTGCATTTGCATAATCCAATATTTCTTTTCTTTTGGCAAATAATAATGGTCTAACAATGTTGTTTTGCTTAGGCAAAATTCCTCTCAGTCCTTTAATACCTGTACCTCTAAAAAAATTCATTACCACCGTTTCTATATTATCGTCTGCATGGTGTGCGGTTAGTAAATATTTAAAAGGTAGTTCTAGCTGTTTACTTTCTTCCATTATTTCTTTAAACCAATCGTACCGTAGGTTTCTGGCAGTTTCTTCTATTGATTTTTTATTTTCTTTTGCAATAATTTCTGTATCAAAACTGGTGGTGAATAAATTTGTATTGTATTGTTCACTTAACTTTTTCACAAATAATTCATCCCTATCACTTTCCTCTCCTCTTAGTTTAAAATTGCAATGTGCTATGGCAAAATTATAACCTGCTGCAAAACATAAGTTACACAAAACACTTGAATCTGCGCCGCCACTTACTGCAATAAGTAGTTTGTCTTTTGATTGAAAAAGATTTTCTTTTTGTATGTAAGATGTGAATTGTTGTAAGAGGGTCATTTTGAGTTGCAAATATAATTGGATAAGAATATTCAATATCAGATAGGAAATTAAAAGAGTAGTTTTAAATTATTATGATGAAAGCCTGAGCATGTACAAAGCGGGTTTAAAGAAGCAAAACGGCTTCGACAAGCTCAGCCTGACACTCCTATTCATACTAACTTATAATTATCAAAACCTCAACCCAGGTCTATCTCTTCTCGAATTTATTTGCCCCACGCCTATCAACTGATCTGAACGATCTGTAAAGCTTTTATAATATACAAGAATGGTATAATTATTTTCAGTTTCCCAATAATTACCTTCCAGTAAATTGGTTTTATCTACACCATTTTCATCTGCTAATAAATAAGTGTATGAGTAGTAACCCTGTTTCATAAATGCAGCTACTTCATACATACCGGTACTGTCGTTAAACTTCATTTTATATTTATCAGAAGTTTCAAAACCCGTAAATTGTCCAGCGACATAAATATTTTTTCCTTTTATTTCTTGACCACCAGGCGGGGCAAAACTAAATTTTACAGTAGCATAATCTCCCTGCCAAAATGGATTGATGCTTTCGTATGTAATAATATTAAAAGTGCTGTTATAATCAGGATAATAAACATATCGTTGCGCACTTCTGTCAATATCTGGTACGACATACATATTGGTAAATGTTTTGCCATAATCAGCATGGTCTATTCTATCGCTTTGCAACCTGAAACTTCTGA
>JANPIF010000481.1:0-7788 GCA_031424845.1 Ferruginibacter sp. | reverse complement strand
CAACATCGTTTGCAACATGTAACCACTTTAAAAACTACTATTTCTCAAATTAAGCACTTAAAAAAAGGAGAAACAATTGGCTATAGCCGAAAGGGAATTGCTACAAAAGATATGCGTACTGCTACAGTAAAAATTGGTTATGCAGATGGGTATCCCCGAATATTAAGCAACGGTAAAGGTAAAATGATGATTAATGGAAACACTGCACCAGTTATCGGAAATATTTGTATGGATATGACGATGCTGGATGTTACAGATATTGAAGCAAACGAAGGCGATGAAGTTATTGTTTTTGGTGAAGAGCCTACTGTATCAAACGTAGCAAATTGGGCGGATACTATTTCCTACGAAATACTTACCAATATATCTCAAAGGGTAAAAAGGGTTTATTTTGAGGAGTGATAGAAATTTCATGCAAAGAAAAAAAGAAGCAAAGAGCAAACAAGCATTTGCTTAGCGTCTTTATAACTTTTCAATCTTTGCGAGGAAGAAGGATTTCATAAAATTTCACGCTAAGAAAATAAGAAGCAAAGACGCAAACAAGCATTTCCTTAGTGTCTTTATAAAATTCAATCTTTGTGAGGAAGAAGGATTTCATAAAATTTCACGCAAAGAAAAAAAGGAGCAAAGAGCAAACAAGCATTTGCTTAGCGCCTTTATAACTTTTCATTCTTTGCGAGATAAAAATCTAATCTCTATATTTGCCATTCTTATATGAAAAAAATACATCTTGTCGTAATAGTGTTGCTGGTACTTATAGCAGACCAAGCACTCAAAATTTATGTAAAAACTACTTTCCCACTTAACACTTCAAAAGAAATTGCAGGTAATTGGTTTCAACTATATTTTGTTGAGAATCCGGGTATGGCTTATGGTTGGAAGTTTGGCGGCAATTGGGGTAAAATGGCACTTACCATTTTTAGATTGGGAGCGGTGGTTTTTGGTACCTGGTACCTTGGCAGCATTATCAAGAAAGGATACAGTAAAGGATTCATTATTTGTGCCTCATTAATATATGCTGGTGCACTCGGAAATTTGATAGATAGCTGTTTTTACGGAATGATTTTTGACAAAGGGATGATTTTTAACAAAGAAATAAATGACTATACAAACTACAGTGGTTTGGCAACATTTGCACAACCAGGTTATGCCTCATTTTTACATGGCAATGTAGTTGATATGCTTTATTTTCCGGTTATTCATGGCACTTTTCCTAAATGGTTTCCATTCTGGGGCGGAGAACCATTCGAATTTTTTAGACCAATATTTAATATAGCAGATGCAGCAATAAGTACCGGAGTTATCAGTATTTTATTGTTTCAAAAGACATTTTTTAAGCAACGAAATACCATACAAGAGAATCATACCGTTGAAACAGTATCTTTAACAGACGATGCATCTCAGATGTCATAAAAACTTTACCAACAAAAATTAAGCACAACATGAAATATCTACGTTCCTTTCTGCTGTTTTTAAGTGCAGCATTTATCATTTCTTCTTGCCAAAAAGAATTAAGTTTTGAAGAAGGTACTGCTCGAGGCAGTTTGAAAAGAGATGCAACAGGTGAATGTTTACCTGCAACTGTTGTGGGAAGTTACAAAAGGGACACATTATTAAATGCATCCAACTATGTAGATATACAGGTAGATATTTCACAAACCGGTACTTATGCAATTAAAACCGATACTTTAAATGGGTATTCATTTAGTGCTACAGGTGTTGTAGCAGTTGAAGGTTTAAATACAGTTCGTTTATTAGCATCGGGCAGGCCAGTAGCAGCATCATTAGATGTGTTTACGGTAAAATTTGATACCACATCTTGTGAAATAAATATTGTTGTAACAGGTGCAGGCGGTGGTGGCGGCGGTACAGCTGCTGTTTATACTTTGGTAGGTTCTCCAACTGCTTGTACAGGTGCTACGCAAAATGGTAATTACAATGTTGGATTACCTACAAGTGCTTCTAATACTATAACAATTAATGCAAATGTTACTACAGCAGGAACGTACAATATTAACACCGGAGCTTTAATTAATGGAGTTTCTTTTTCTGGAGCAGGAACACTTGCTCAAGGTAATGGACAGATTATAACCCTTACTGCAAATGGCGGCACACCAGCTGTTGCAGACACATTTTCTTACCCATTAAATAATGGAACAAGCAATTGTAGTTTTGATGTGATATACGGGGCTGCCGTTTCTCCAGCCAATTATACTTTTAATTGTGCTACGGCTAATGTTCAAGGCACGTATCAAGCCAATACGGCTATGACCCCTGCAAACAGAATAACTATAGATATAAATGTGACAACGGCAGGTTCCTACAACATTACATCTACAGCAAATGGCGTTACATTTTCCGGATCAGGCATATTACCCGCCACACCTACTGTTCAAACTATTACGTTGAATGCTACAGGAACTGCGGGTGCAACTGTGGGTCCTGTGAATTTTATTTTAACAGGAGGTGGTGGACCTAATTGTTCTGTGCCTGTAACTTTTACTGCGGCACCAACTACTAACGGAACACTGTCTTTCCAAATAGGAACTGTTACTAAAACTTTTAATTTTGTTAATGGTGCTGATACTTCGGTTCAGGCAGCTCCTCCGCCATTACCACCAGGAAACTTTTTCTTACTATCAATCGCAGGTGATGCGACTTCATCACAAACTCAAGAAACATTCTTTTTAGATGTTGCTAAACAAGCACCATATTTTAGTAATGGATCAACTTATACTGTAAATGATTTTGCACAATTCATATTACTGGATGTAGGTTATACTGACAATACTGGAGTAGACTATACAGCTACAACAGATGGTACTACTCAAACTCCTCCTTTTAGTGTTACAATAACTACCATTACTCCTACTAATGTGAAGGGTACATTTACAGGTCCTTTAAAAAATGCTGCAGGAGCCACTATAACAGTTACCAATGGTGCTTTCGATTTACCTCTACAATAGACTAAAATATTTCCTATAATTAATTATCCCGGCTATAAAATAGTCGGGATTTATTTTTGTGTGGCAATAAACACAATAGATATTTTATTCTTTATTGGATGGAGCAAAAAAGGCTTTAAAAATAAATGGAAGGAACTGTAAAGAGTCGGGAATGCTGGAAATGTTATTATCCAATTTTTAAAGAATTTAAAACAAAAAAGAAAATATTGAATATAGTAAAAACTTATAATCACCTTTATAATCTTTATTATTCTACTATCGGCTGTTTTTAAAATTCACCTCCCATTTTATTTCTTTCATTTATAATTTTTGAATAAAATATCCCCCTTAACTGAAATGGAATTTAACAAGGGTATTTTTTTTCTCTCTTAACTTAGTATAACAAAACGAATGCTTTTAAAATTAAACCCACTGCTATTATTATTCATTTAAAAATTGCTGTAATGTTAAACAGTAGGAATTACACGAATATTATTTAACGAATTATGAAAAAGGGAGATTTTTCAAAAGTTAATTCATAAAAAAATAAAACGCATGTTCAGATATTTTTTAATGGCTGCAGTTTGCTGCTTTTTCATAACTCCATCTTTTTCTCAAACACAATTGCCATCCTTTTTTAGTGACGATATGGTATTGCAGCAACAACAACAGGTATCCATTTGGGGAACTGATAAACCTAATACCAAAATTACCGTTACAGGTAGCTGGGGTAAAAATGCTTCAGTAGTTTCGGATGATAAGGGCAATTGGAAATTGAAATTGCAAACACCTGTAGCGGGTGGTCCATACAACGTAGGTATAAAAGGCAGCAAAATTGTAACACTCAAAAATGTATTGATTGGTGAAGTGTGGTTCTGTTCCGGTCAATCAAATATGGAGATGCCGGTAAAGGGTTATCATAACCAGCCGGTGATAGGGAGCAACGAATCAATATTAAATTCTACGAACGATAAAATTAGGATGTTTACCCAACAGCATACCACAAGCCTGACAGCTTTATACGACAGCAAAGGCAAATGGAATGCAGCAAGCCCATCCACCACCGGAAATTTTAGTGCCACGGCCTATTTCTTTGCAAAGAAACTGCAAGCGCTTTTGGGTGTGCCCATTGGTTTGATCCATACTTCATGGGGTTCATCTACAGTGGAAAGCTGGATGGATAAAGAAACTTTGTCTGGCTTTAAAAATGTGCTGATACCGGATACAATTCCTAAAACAGCGCCACAGACTTCGCCAACCATCATGTATAATGCGATGTTACATCCCTTTATTGGTTTTACTATAAAAGGGGCAATTTGGTATCAGGGAGAGGCAAACAGAGCAAACGCAAATGATTATCA
This sequence comes from Ferruginibacter sp., assembly GCA_031424845.1. Classification (GTDB taxonomy): domain Bacteria; phylum Bacteroidota; class Bacteroidia; order Chitinophagales; family Chitinophagaceae; genus Ferruginibacter. The sequence continues at coordinate 3,482 of JANPIF010000481.1, read as the reverse complement.
AAGTTTATTTACAACAATGATTGAATCATGGAGAAAACAATGGTCGCAGGGAGATTTTCCATTTTATTTTGTACAGATAGCACCATTTGATTATCCTAAATTAAACGCTGGTTTTTTAAGAGAGGCACAACTTAAAACCATGCAATCTGTAAAGAATACTGGTATGGCAGTTACGCTGGATATTGGTGAACAAAAAGCAATTCATCCTTCACAAAAAGAAGTGGTGGGAAATAGGTTGGCTTATTGGGCATTGACAAAAGATTACAGCATGGAGGGAATAGCTTTTAGCGGTCCTGTTTATAAGAATATGAAAATAACCAACAATGGCAGAATTAATTTGACTTTTGAATACAGCGGAATGGGATTATCCAGTTTTGGTAAACCTCTAAATGAATTTGAAATTGCCGGCGAAGACAAAGTTTTTTATCCTGCTAATGCAGTTATAAATAACAATGATAAAGGAGGTGGTGTAACGGTATGGAGTGATAGTGTAAAAAATCCGATAAGCGTACGCTATGCCTTTAAAAATTGGGTAGAAGGTAGTTTGTTTAATACCCAGGGTTTGCCTGCTTCTTCTTTTAGAACAGATGATTGGTAACCAAAAAAATGGGATAGGATTTTTTATTTTAAAGTTCCCAATTTGCAGTTACAGTGATTTATTAAATGCCCTCATACATCATGTTCAAGCTATAAAGAATAGTACTTTTATGCATTTTTAGTAAATGAATTGTGCTTCCTTTTTTGCTGAAATTCTATTTAAAAGATAGTAAATCAATTATACTATTTCTCCTTAAAATTTATACGGCTTCAATATTCTATTGAAAGCTATTGAACTTAAAAAACCAAGGAATGTTTTTATAAACATCATTTTGTGATGCTAAAACTGCCTATGGGTTTTGGTCTATAATTACCGCATTTATGAGTGATTTGTTTACCACACAAAAGAAGTATTAAAATATTTTTGATATCGATATTGATTGCTGATATTTTGACCTTAGAACTTCTTTAAATTATCTAAGACATTGCTTGTGATATAATACAGATTTTTTTAAATCAGGTTGTATTCTGTGCTTGCATTTCTTTCATACTATTAATTATTCTGAGACATCTTCTTCAATCTAATTTCAATCCCTAACATCTTTTAATTAAAAAATTTCTTTGGTATGAAAAAAATCTACTCCTTGTTTATTGCTTTTTTGTTTTGTAGTGTAGCAGCCTTTTCACAAACACTCATCCCTGTTGGTGACGAATTAATCTTGCCAAGTTATGCGTATTACGGTGGCACAAGTGTAGGCGTGGCTAACCGTATGCCATTTGTATGTAGGTTAAAATTGACCGGTCTTATAGCGGGTGCTACTTACCGCTATGTTTCAGGTATGTCTAGCACCAGTACCCATAACACAACGCAGGCACCCGGTAACATGTACAGGATTAATAATGGTAGTCACATTACTGCTGGCCACATCACAGGGCTTGTTATAACCAAAGCTATAAATTCTTCGGAAATACAAAGCGATATGATGAATACTACCAATTCCTCTTTTCATGGGAGGTTTACCGCAGATGCCAGTGGTAACTATACCGGTTGGTTTAGTGTAGTACCGACAGGGAATATCACACAACAAGCAAATGGTAGCGATGTGTACTTTTATATAGGAATAAACGATGGAACTACAGGAATTACAAATACATCTTTGGCTAGGTCTTATCGCACCACTTCTACGGTAAAGTTGCTCAACTATTCTAATGTACCTGGTAATGCACTTGGCTGCACTGCTTTGGTGGGAACTTCTGATGTAGCTGATGAAAAAATTGTGACCATATATGACAATACAGCAAGTTCAGGCAGACCTTTGTATTGCACTTTTACAGAAAATAATAATAATGGTGGAGCTCTTAATGAAGGCACTCTTTGGAACAATCCTCAAATCTATGGTTCTGTAGATGGGGTAAGTGGTAAATGGGCTGCAATTATCCCCAACTCTTTGAGCGGGGGAGTGCAGGCTATTAATTTTTTAAATATTGCAGATGGTAGTCCAATAACATTATCTAACTCACCAACTCCCAACACAAGTGCAAATGGTATCTGGAACGGCGTTTCTACAGCCAATCCAGTTGGTGACTCCACAGCTCCTATAGTTATCAATAGCATTGTAAGTTCAGTTTTGCCGGTTAATCTCATAAGTTTTAAGGGAATGCCTGTAAAGGAAGGTATCAAATTAAGTTGGGAAACAGCAGAGGAAATCAACAATAAATATTTTGAATTAAGAAAAGCAGCAAAGGATGGGCAATTTATTACCATTGCAACAATTAATGGTAGTGGCAATTCGCAGGTAAATAATTATTATAATTTTATTGATCAAAATCCTTTTTCAGGAACAAATCTGTATCAACTTAAACAGGTTAATTTAAATGGAAGTGCAACTTCTTACCCTATAATTTCTGTGAAATATGGGGGGACTTCTAATCACATTCAACTCATATCATCTACCTCAAATCAATTAAACATTTCAGTTGGTTTATCTGAAGCAAAAACAGGTAATATAATATTTGCTGATGCAAGCGGTAAAATAATTTATACCCGGCAGGCTTCACTTATAGCGGGTGAAAATGTATTAAAAATTCCAGTTCAAACGTTAAGTAAGCAATTAGGTATAATAAGTTTTGTTACTAAAACTGAAAGGATGAGTTTGAAGGTTCTACTATAAATACCACAATGCAAATAATATAAATTAAAAAACCAGTTATCGGTTCTACGTTTTATTGTTTGTTATTAAAATTTTGATCATGACAATTACAACATTTAATAAACTCTGCAGGAGATTTATTTCAACTGGTATTTTTATTTTTACTGGGTTATTTACTTACAGCCAGCTTACCATTTTTAGCGATGCTAACCAGGCAGGCGTGTCAGGAACATGTGTATCAAGCACTATATATACAGGTGCTTCCATTCCTCAAAGTTTGAATAACCAGGTATCATCTATTCAGTTGCTGCAAGGCTATATTGCTACATTTGCTGAGAATGATGATGGTACAGGCTCCGCTTATACATTTGTTGCAGCTGTAAGCAATGTGACAGTAAACTTGAGTACACTTTTAAACAATAAAGTATCTTTTATTCGTGTCCTTCCGCTGAGAAACACCTTAAAAAAAGGAGTTGGCAATACCAACAATACTTGGATAGATTTATTAAATGTATCGTGGTTTTATGATTGGGGACCATCAGATGTAGGAACGGCAAACCGAGAATATGCCTTGATGGCCTGGGGAAGAAGCGCAGCTAACAATACCACAAGTATAAATAATTATATTGCCAAGCCAGATATTACTCATTTGCTTTCTTTTAATGAACCCGATAATATTGACCAATCAAATATTCCTTTTGGTGAAGCGGTAGCATTACACAAAAATCTGGCTGCCACCGGCTACAGATTAGGTTCGCCTGCACCTACAGAAAGCCAGGCTACGGTGTGGCTAAC
>JANPIF010000480.1:0-2610 GCA_031424845.1 Ferruginibacter sp. | reverse complement strand
GTATAAGGCTGCGAAATGGTTTGTCCATCAGATATCGGAAAAGCACGGTCTTCATAGGCTATGTTATCTAAAGCGCTGTCCATAAAAAAATGCCGGGGAATGTTGTTCATGGCAGTTAATACCTTTTCATCCGTAATGCCCTTCTCTCTTAAAATATCCAGCAATTTTTTTCTCAGTCCTTTATGGCGGTATGTATCTTCGGTAATTTTCATGGTAGCTTGCAAGATAAAAAAATGCCGGATAGCTCCGGCATGTAACTGAAAATATATTTAAGAATTTTTTTAAAAGTGGTATGTGTTCTTGAAAAAAAAAATTTTACAGATTAGTTATAAGTTTTAAATTTTCTGTGCAGCGTTCATTCATCTTTTTATTAGTGGGTTAAGTAATTTCTATTGTATAAAAACTTCATTTCCCCATCCAAGTCTTATAACTAATCTTTACATTACTACTGAATCAATAAAGTTATCATGCGATCCCTTATTCCATAATTTAAAAAATATTACAAACCCATTTCTTTTATTATAGTGTCGATTTTATCATCTAATATTTTTTCTGTTGCATGAAATTTTGCTGCACTCATCAATGGTTCATTTACGCTAAAATAAAATTTAATTTTAGGTTCTGTTCCACTTGGTCTTGCAGATATTTTTGTTCCATCTGCCAATTCAAACTGGAGCACATTGCTTTTAGGTAAATCAATTTTCCACTCGGCTCCTGTTTGCAAATTTTTACCTTGTTGTAATTCGTAATCCAACAATGTTTGCACTGCTGTACCGCCAATGGTAAGTGGTGGATTTTTTCTGTAACCTTCCATCATTGCTGCTATTTCTGCTGCACCATTCATTCCTTTTTTGGTGATGCTTATTAGGTTTTCTTTGTAAAAACCATATTCCACATAAAGGTCAATTAACTTTTCAAATAAGCTACGTCCTTTGTTTTTTTCGTACGCAGCCATTTCGCACAAAAGCGCCACTGCACTTACTGCATCTTTATCTCTAATTTTATCGCCTATCATTAAACCAAAGCTTTCTTCTCCTCCCACCACATAATTTTCTTTGCCTTCTTTTGCTGCAATTAAAGATGAAATCCATTTAAACCCGGTAAGTACATTGTAACAAGCTACACTGTTTCTGTCGGCAATTTTATCAATCATATCTGTAGTTACAATTGTTTTAATTACCATATCGTTTGGCTCAGCTATTCCTTTGGCTTTACGAGCTTCTATCATGTAATTAAAAGCAAGTAAGGCAGTTTGGTTTCCATTCATCAATATCCATTCTCCCTTATCATTTTTTACACCCACACCTACTCTATCAGCATCTGGGTCTGTACCCAGCAAAATATCTGCATCCAATTCTTTTGCCTGCTTAAGCCCAATACTCATAGTTTCCTTTTCCTCCGGATTAGGATATTCTACAGTAGGAAAATTACCATCCGGCGTAGCTTGTTCCTGCACAACATGTACATTGGTAAAACCGTATAATTTCAACACATCTGGCACAAGCATAATACCTGTACCATGTATAGGCGTATAAACAATTTTTAAGTCGTGCTGCTTTTCACATACATCGGGGTAAATACTCAAACCCTTCACCATATCCATATACAACAGATCAGTTTCTTTGCCAATACTTATAATGTTTTGCTCTCCACCGCTCCATTTCACATCATCAACAGAAGCTATTTTTTCAACTTCTTTTATTACATTTTTATCATGTGGAGGCACCATTTGGGCGCCATCATCCCAATAAGCTTTGTAGCCATTGTATTCTTTTGGATTATGGCTTGCAGTGCAAACAACTCCCCCTTGGCATTTGTAATGACGAATAGCAAAACTTAATTCCGGCGTTGGTCGAAGGCTCTCAAACAAATAAACTTTTATGCCATTTGCTGCAAAAACATTGGCTGTAATTTCTGCAAAAGTTCTGCTGTTGTTTCTGCAATCGTGCGCCACTGCCACGCTTACATCATTACCAAAACATTGTTTTAAATAATTTGCATAACCTTGGGTGGCCATTCCAATAGTATATTTGTTTATACGATTTGTACCAATGCCCATTATACCTCTAAGCCCACCGGTTCCAAATTCAAGGTTCTGGTAAAAAGCATCAGCTAGCCCATCTTTATCTTCATTTTGCAATTGTCTTATGCCGTCTTTGGTGGCTTCATCATAGTTTCCATTAAGCCATTTGTTTACATTTTGCTCTATAATTTTTTCCATATGAGTGTTTTTAACATCTCTACAAATATAATATTCGTAATTGATTATACTATAACTGCTAATTTTGTTTTAAGGATTTTAAAAATTATCCTAACCTTTAATAAATAGTTTGCAAACAGCTAAATTTTTATCGATTTATTTTTTGATGCTTATAATTCAGAGCCATTGTATTGCCCAAGTCGAAATAATAGATTCAATAAAACCTCACGATCTTTCATCTAAACTTATCATTAGAGAAAAGTTAGATAGTAAGCATATTAAACCATTTGTCCCCAATGAATACCCCTACAATAAAAAGCGTGTCAAAGGCGTAGCTATAGCAAATGTTACTCTCTACAGTGTTGGGATGGTAGGACTTTATAGCGCATGGTACAAAGATTACCCACAAA
>JANPIF010000479.1:0-13489 GCA_031424845.1 Ferruginibacter sp. | reverse complement strand
TGCCTTTTAGAAATTAATTTCAGCCATTATTTTTTCCAGATAAACTTTATCTGTTTCATCAAAACTATTTAAAGCTTCACTGTCCACATCTAAAACCCCTACTACTTCTCCATTTGCAATTAATGGTATAACAATTTCAGATTTTGATAAACTGCTGCAAGCAATATGACCGGGAAATTTTTCTACATCATCTACTATTATTGTATTAGCATCGGCCCATGCTTTACCGCATACACCTCTACCCTTTTTTATTCGAGTACAAGCTACCGGTCCTTGAAAGGGCCCTAACACCAGTTCATCGTTTTTCACTAAGTAAAAGCCAACCCATAACCACCCAAACTGTTCCTTTAAAGCCGCAGCAATGTTTGCCAGGTTTGCTATAAGATCTTCTTCGCCAGATATTAAAGCGCTTATTTGTGGTAAAAGGGTTTCGTACTGTTCTTTTTTTGTGCCTCCAGCTATTTTTAAATCTTCTGCCATAGTAATTATTGGTAATGTTTTACCCAATTTATTAATTTCTTATTAATTTCTCTCCTGTACTCTTAGCCATCTTTCAGGAAATTCATTTTTTGAAGCCGTTAAATAATCTTTGTGGCTACAAGCTAAAAAAGAAGTATCAGGCATTTGCATCCACCACCTGCCGGTTATTCTACTTTGTAAAAACAATGTATCTACTTCTGCAAAAACTACATGAAATTCATTAAAATGCTGTCGTTGATCCAATGAGGATTCCTGCGCCATTTTATGCCTTCCATCTATAAAATACCAAAGCATTTGAGAAATTTGGGAGGCAGTAATTTCATGGGTATCGGCTTTAGGATTATAACCATATAATCCAAAACTATTTAGTTTATCACTCATGCCTGCAAAGCGTGAAAGTGTACATGCTTCTACACCTGTAAGTCCGTTAGGGCAATTTTTGTTTGATGGAGCATCGCTATATTTTACAGCGCTAATATCAAAGCTTACCATATTCGTATTTCTGAATACGGGTTCCATTTCCTCAATTTCATGCTGCACATTTCCCAGTCGGTAACAATCAAAACGAAGTTTATCTATAGTTTGCAACATACGTGGATGTACAAAATAACTTTGAAAGGCAATATGGTTGTAATGTTTTAAAATATTGGGTTCGCCGGTAAACATTTCAAGCAAAAAGTTTTCTGCCGGCACATTGCTTTCGCCACGCAGGTTTATCTCTGCATCTATACAGGTAGCTTCTACCATTTTATTAATATTCTTATAAGAGTGATACTGAGCAAGTGTTATATCGTGCGAGCCACCAATAATTATTACGGTTTTGTTGTAGCTGTATAATTCCTCCAACACTGTTCTTATAGCTGCATAACTATCCGTTATGCCAGCGCCAACTTCAATATTACCTACATCAGCTATTTTAATATCTGTATGCCAATAATGTAACCTGTACAATTGTTTGCGAATAATATCTGCCGCATTATTTTCTTTTTCGAATGTGCCATTGCCACGGGTTTCTTTTACGCCCACTATAATTATATCTGCAATAGTTATATCAAAATCTTCATCATGTTGTGTCATTATATGTGCGCCTAGTTGTCCATCCACGTAACCTTCATCTTCGTTTATTTCTGAAAAAGATATGGGCGTTAAAAAATCTTGAAGATCCTGCATTAGAAATTAGTTTCGGCAAATGTAAAAGAAAAAGTTTTGTTGGTTATAACTATCAACTATACTCCCTTAAATAATAAAACTTTTTTGTGTAATTCCTTCATTTTCATATTTATTGCAAATATCATTTAAATCAATTTCAATCATTATATTCGTACTACTACTAAAACTAAAAACATGAGAATATTTATACTCTTTATCCCTGTGCTATTTTTTTCTTCCTTACTATCCGCACAAAAAAAAATGGTTTCCAGTTATAAATATGGAAATATATCTGCAGAAGATTTTAGTACCAAGTTCTATGATATTGATAGTAATGCACAGGCAGTAATATTATTTGATGGTGGTTCTGCAAAATTTATTAGTGATAATCAATCATGGTTTGATGTAAAATATGTTTACCAAAAACGTATAAGAATTTTTAATAAGAATGAATTTGATTTAGCAACTATTCAAATTCCTTTATATAAAGGGGACAAGACAGAAGATAGAATTGAAAAACTGGAAGCCTGTACTTATAATTTAGAAAATGGCACTGTAGTCAAATCAAAAATTGATAAAGAATCAATATTTACAGATAAGGTTTCTAAAAATGTAACCGTTAAAAAATTCACTCTTCCAAATTTAAAAGAAGGGTGTATTATTGAATATAGCTATACCATTGTATCTCCAAACTCCTATGATATAAGAAGCTGGGTTTTTCAAGATAAAATTCCTGTTTTACAAAGTGAATACGAAATTACAGTACCTACTCTTTTTAATTTCACTGCTTTTAACAAAGGGTATTTTAAACCATTGTTTCAAAAAGATGAAGGTTTTCAAACCTATAATATCATTTATAGCAATGGCGCAAGTAGAACTGAGCATAGTGTCTATAACGCCATCACTGTTCATTCTAAATGGAGCTTAAATAACATTCCGGCAATTGTAAAAGAAAAATTTATCACTACAATGGATAATCATATAGCCAGAATAGATTTTCAATTATATACGCTAAATTATCCTGATATGCCACCTAAGCCTTATTTATCTACGTGGCAGGAATTGGCAAAGGAATTATTAAAAGATGTACAGTTTGGTGCAGATCTTTCAACCAGAAACAACTGGCTCAATGATGAAATAAAACTACTTGATGCAGGGAAGGATACTTTGCAAACTGCTAAAAATTTATACCGTTATATACGGGAAAATTTTACCTGCACAGATTATGATGGTATTTATCTTCCTGAAAATTTAAAGAAATCATTTGAAGCAAAAAAAGGAAATATTGCGGAGATCAATTTATTATTGGTAGCCCTGTTGAAGAAGTCAAATTTAATAGCAGATCCTGTTTTACTTAGCACTACTGAAAACGGAAAAGCATACGAACTCTATCCTCTTCTAAAAAAATTTAATTATGTAATTGGAAGGGTAATTATAAATGGCAAAGAATATTTATTAGATGCATCAAGGAAAAAAGGAGGATTTAATCAGTTGCCACAAAATTGTTATAATGGTTATGGGAGGTTAATTAATGAAACACCTATTGTAATTGATCTGTTTCCTGAAAGTATAACCGAACATAAATTTACCAACATCATTATATCAAATAGTGAAAAAGAGCAAAAAATTAATGGAGCATTTCTAAGTAAGCTAGGTCAAAATGAGTCTTATAATTTAAGGGAAGAATTATCTGATGATGAAACAAAAGACTATTTTAAAAAATTACAGGCCGGTTATTCTAATGATATTGTACTTACAGAAACCGCTATTGATTCACTAAAAGATATGGAAGCAACTGTGCAGATTAAGTATAATTTTTCTATACCCTTAGAAGAAGACATTATTTACTTTAATCCATTATTTAATGAGGCATATAAAACAAATCCCTTTACATCTGCCAATAGAAGTTATTCTGTTGAAATGCCCTACAAGTCCAGTGAAACAATTATTCTTCACATGGATATACCTAAAGGTTATAAAGTAGAAGAAATACCTAAATCTGTAAGAATGAAATTTAACGATACAGAAGCATTTTTTGAATATATAATTCAAGCAGATGCAGAATCAATTAATCTTAGATGCAGTCTTAAAATGGATGCAGTATTATTTGACCCAGAAGACTATACTTCCTTAAGAGATTTTTATGGTCAAATAGTAAAAAAACAGGGCGAACAAATTGTATTTAAAAAAATAAAATAGTGTATGAAAAAGATAATTATATTTTCCACATGCTTTTTATTTTGCAGTATTATTTGTGCTCAAAATTACAACGCAAGTTTAATACCTGATACTTTAAAAAACAATGCCAATGCTGTAAAGCGTGTGGAAGAATTAAGGGTAGTGATTAAATCTGAATCTCGTGCTACAATTTATCATAAGTATGCTATTACAATTTTAAATGAAGAAGGCGCAGATTTCGCTCAATATCATAATTCTTATGACAAACTTCAAACACTGGAAAATATTACCGGTCATTTGTATGATCGTACGGGTAAAGAAATTAAGTCCATCAAAAAAAAAGATATCAGTGATTTTTCGGCTAAAGACAATATCAGTCTTATTACAGATAACAGAATAAAACGCCATAATTTTTTTTACAATGATTATCCTTACACCATAGAATATGAAGATGAGCAAGAGCTTGATGGTATTTTTTTTCTACCCTCCTGGAATCCGGTGGAAGACACAAAATTAGCAGTAGAGCAAAGCAGTTTTAATGTTGAAACGCCATTTGATTTTAAATTACGCATTAAACAAATTGCCTACCATACCCAACCTACTGAATTAACTACCGGATCAAAAAAAACTTATTCGTGGAAACTTACAAATTTGCCTGCAGTAACATACGAGCCTTATCAACCCGAATGGGAAGAAATTAATCCTTCGGTTTATATAGCAGCATCTACTTATGAAATAGAGAATTATAAAGGAAATATGACAACCTGGTTAAGCCTGGGAAAATTTATAAATGACTTAAATTTTAATCGCCAGCAATTACCTGAAAATATAAAACTAGATGTACATTCCTTAACAGACCATATTAAAAGTTTACCAGAAAAAGTTTCTATACTATATAGTTACTTACAAAAAAATACAAGGTATATAAGTGTGCAACTTGGCATTGGCGGCTGGCAACCTTTTGATGCCAATTATGTAGGCACCAAAAAATATGGAGATTGTAAAGCTTTATCAAATTATATGGTAAGTCTTTTAAAAGAGGCTAATATTCCTGCTAAATATATCTTGATTACTGCAGGGGGAAATAATAAAGGTTTATGGGATAACTTTCCAGCTCCTTACTTTAATCATGCCATAGTTTGTGTGCCAATACAAAAAGATACTTTATGGTTGGAGTGTACAGACCAAACAGTGAGCCCAGGTTACATGGGCACATTTACAGGTAATAGAAAAGCATTGCTAATAGACGATGATGGCGGACATGTAGTAAACACACCTTCTTATAAAGCAACCGATAATTTACAAATTAGAAAAGTGGATGCATCCATTGATAAAGAAGGAACATTAACGGCAAATGTTTTTACTCATTTTACAGGTATCCAACAAGATGATATACATCGGCTATTTCACAGCGCTAATGATCAGGATAAGAAAAAATATTTGAGTAGTTCGTTAAGCTTACCAACTTATTCAATAGAAAAATTTGAATATAAAGAAGCCAAGGGGCTGGTACCCGTTATGGACGAAACGCTCCTAATTACTTCTCCAAATTATGCAACGATAACAGGTAAAAGGTTATTTATAACTCCAAATTTTTTTAATAAATCTACTAATCAATTAATAGAGAATACCAATAGGAAATATGATATAGAATTTACTATTTCTTATATAGATGAAGATTCTATAAAGATTAATATACCGGATAATTATGAAGTAGAATCTATACCCAAAAATTTATCCTTAAATAATTCATTTGGAAAATATAGCATTAGCTTCAGCGTAAATAATAACAGCATAATTGTTTATAGAAAAAACGAAAGATATGCAGGTAAATATCCAAAAGAAACTTTTGCGACCATATCTAATTATTTTAAAGAGATTTACCGAGCAGACAGAGGAAGAATAGTTATGAAAATAAAAGAATAATTATGATTAATGAAATGCACGCTCAAGTGTTGCAAAATAAAAGAATACAATTAAAAATAGTCTTTAACAAAGTGGCTCATTTGCCATTGAAATAGCATATTTACCGGTTTATCTTCCACTAACATGGAAAATAAACCGGTTTTGTATTTTTAATTTTACCTATCTCTTCCATCCAGCAAATTACCCAGCCCACCTAAAATACTACCTTCTTCTTTTCTGTTACCAAAACCATATTGCATCAATCTACCTGCAAGCCTGCTAATAGGTAAAGATTGTATCCACACTTTGCCAGGGCCACGAAGAGTAGCAAAAAACAATCCTTCACCGCCAAACATCCAGTTGCTTATGCCTTTTATAAATTCTATATCAAAATCTATCCCTGCAGTATAAGCTACTACACAACCAGTATCTATTTTCAATACTTCGCCGGGTTGTAATGTACGTTCGGTTACATAACCGCCTGCATGTACAAATGCCAATCCATCTCCTTCGAGTTTCTGCATGATAAATCCTTCACCACCAAATATACCCGTACCAAGCCGGCGCTGAAATTCAATACCAACACTTACCCCTTTTGCAGCGCATAAAAAAGCATCTTTTTGGGCTATTATTTTACCGTTCAGTTGAGATAAGTCCAGTGCAATTATTTTACCAGTGTAAGGAGCTGCAAAACTCACCCTTTTTTTCCCTTGCCCTTGGTTGGTAAATGCAGTCATAAATAAATTTTCTCCTACCAATAAACGCTTGCCGGCACTCATCAATTTACCTAATATACCACCGCTGTTACTGTTTTGAGAACCATCCCCAAATATTGTATTCATTTGTATACCATCATCCATCATCATAAATCCGCCCGGCTCACCAATCACTGTTTCGTTGGGGTCCAATTCTATTTCTACATACTGCAATTCTTCTCCAAAAATTTTATAATCTATTTCATGGTTTGTTTTCATTTTGTAAATTTTTTATAAATGTAATAAATGGGATTTTTATGAAGTAAGATGTAAATGATAAGCGGTAAATTTAATGAACGGTTTTTTCTTATTTTGAACTTTAAACCAAAAATTTATGAAGAAATATCTTTTTGCTACAGCAGCAGTTTGCTTGGCAATTTCCACAGGTTTTAGTCAGGCAAAGCTGGTTGAGACTGTAACCAAAAAAGGGAATGAGCTTGTTATCCCCTATCAAAAATATGTTTTGCCCAATGGACTTACTATTTTATTGGCAGAAGATCATAGTGATCCTTTAGTGCATGTAGATGTTACTTACCATGTTGGCTCTGCCCGTGAAGAAATTGGTAAAAGTGGCTTTGCTCATTTTTTTGAACATATGATGTTTCAGGGAAGTGACAATGTGGGAGATGAGCAGCATTTTAAAATCATATCCGGCTCTGGCGGTACTTTAAATGGTAGTACCAACCAAGATCGTACAAACTATTACGAAACAGTTCCATCGAACCAATTAGAAAAAATGCTTTGGCTGGAAGCTGACCGTATGGGTTTTTTACTGGATGCAGTAACTCAAAAAAAATTCGAAATACAACGCAGTACTGTAAAAAATGAAAGAGGCCAAAATTATGATAACCGCCCATATGGCTTGGTGGGAGAATTTGCCAGCAAAAATTTATATCCCTATGGTCACCCTTACAGCTGGCTTACCATTGGCTATGTAGAAGATCTTAACAGGGTAAATGTACAAGATTTAAAAAACTTCTTCCTTCGCTGGTATGGACCTAATAATGCTACAATAACAGTAGGTGGAGACATTAAACCTGCTGAAGTAGTAAAAATGGTAGAGAAATATTTCGGTGGAATTCCTCGTGGACCAGAAGTTACAAAAACAATATTGCCTCCAGTAGTTATTGAGCAAGATCGTTATGTATCGTTTACAGATAATTATGCTAAACTTCCTATACTTACCAAAACATATGCTACCGTTCCTAATTATGATAAAGATATGGCAGCGCTTGCTTGTTTGGCACAGGTTATTGGCCAAGGGAAAAATTCTATACTTTATCAAAAAATGGTAAAAACGCAAAAGGCATTAAATGCAAGTGCATTTAGCAGACTTAGTGAGCTGGCAGGAGAATTTACTTTTCAATTAACTCCTTTTCCTGGAAAGTCATTAGCGGGTATGGATAGTTTGTTTCAAGAATCATTGGCAGCTTTTGAACAAAGAGGCGTAACTGATGAAGATGTAACAAAATTTAAGGGTGGTATAGAGTCTCAGTTTATAAATGGTTTACAAAGTGTATCAGGCAAAGTATCTCAATTGGCTGCATTTCAAACGTACACCGGCAATCCAAATATGATTGGCAAGCAGTTAGACATGTACCGTGCAGTTACCAAAGAAGATGTAATGGCTGCCTACAATAAATATATTAAAGGAAAGAAAAGTGTTACCGTAAGTGTATTGGTAAAAGGCCAACCAGCTATGCCGGTGATGCCTGATAATTATACCGTAGATGCTAACAATTATAACAGACCAAATTATGGTTATGATGGATTAAAATACGTAAAAGCTACTGATAATTTTGATAGAAAAAAACAGCCGGGCTTTGGTGCAAACCCTGTAGTGAAAGTGCCTGCATTTACTACCAAGCAATCGTCTAACGGTATTAAAATGATATTTGCAGAAAGCAATGAACTGCCTATTGTAAATTTATCTATAAGAATACCGGGTGGCCAGTTGGCAGAAACATCTATCCCTGCAAAGTCAGGCTTAGCAGGTATGACAGCAAGTATGCTTAATGAGGATACAAAAAAATATACCGCAGAGCAAATGGCTGTGGAGTTACAAAAACTTGGTAGTAATATTAATATTTCTTCTTCATTTGACGGTACAGTTTTTAATGTACAGTCATTAAAGAAAAACCTTCCGAAAACAATTGAATTGTTAGAAGAAAGAATGTTGAATCCAAATTTTACAGAATCTAATTTCAACAGATTGCAAAAACAAGCAATGGAAGGTTTTAAGCAATTAAAATCTCAGCCATCTGCCATTGCAGATAATGTGTTTGATAAGTTAACCTTTGGTAACAGTATTTTAGGTATGAGTTCCAACGGTACTGAAGCAACTATAAAAGGGTTATCACTAAAAGATGTGCAGGATTTTTATACAAATAATCTTACTTCTCAAGGTGCCCGTGTAGTAGTGGTGGGAGATGTAAAAGAAAGTGAAATATTGCCACAGCTTGCATTTTTAAATAAATTACCCAACAAAAAAATAGATGTTATAATGCCTTCTAAAGCAACAATGCCCGGCAAAACCACTATATTTTTAATAGATGTACCAAAAGCTGCGCAAACAGAATTTAGGGTAGGAACTCCTACCAATTTATTGTACGATGCAACTGGTGAGTATTACAGACTTGGGTTGGTAAACTATAATATTGGTGGCGATTTTAACAGCAGACTTAATATAAACTTGCGTGAAGATAAAGGTTGGACCTATGGTGCTCGTTCTTCATTTACCGGTGGACAATATGCTGGCGATTTTACCTTTAGCTCAGGCATACGTGCAGATGCTACTGACAGTGCTTTGATTGAGGTGATAAAAGAAATAAAAAATTATGCCGCTAATGGTGTAACCGAAGAAGAATTGGCATTTATGAAAATGGCTATTGGCCAAAGAGATGCATTGGCTTATGAAACAGGTGGACAAAAAGCAGGTTTTGTGGGAAGAATTTTGCAATACAACTTGCCGGCAACATTTGTAAGCAAGCAAAGCAGTATCTTAAAAAACATTACCAAAGCAGAGTTAGATGGGTTAGCAAAAAAATGGCTAGATGTTAATAAAATGAATATTTTATTAGTAGGAGATAAAGCAAAAATATTACCCGGTCTGCAAAAATTGGGTTATGAAATTGTAGAGTTAGATGTAGATGGAAATAAGAAGTAAAAGGGTTTTAAATAAATGAATGTGCCGTCCAAAATATTGGGCGGCATTTTTATTTTTTATTATAACTGTGAGCGGCTCTTTAAAAATTTGGATCTCTTCCATTGTATAAAAAATATAATAAAATATTATAGCAAACTGTAGATTATAAAATCTTATAGCAAATGCTGTAAATAGTTTTCACATAAAAAGCAGATTGTCTTATAAAATCTTTTTGATGATTCTTTTTTAATATGTTTATAATTTCATCTGATATCTCAACATCTAAGATTTAAGTTTTGTGCAAAGTGGGGATATCAAAACAATCCTCTTTCCAAGATAACCTAACACCTAAAATCCGAAATCAACCTACAAAAGCCATCAGAATGCTGATCACTGAAACCGAAGTATGGATTTCCTCTTCAGATGATTGTTTCAATATCCACCGCCCAATTTAATTGCTCAAAACCTTACATTGACTGCCCATTTGTTTAAAATAGATTTGGAACAATGTTAAGTATACTTTACATTTAGTTTCACAATATAAACTTGCAGACATGAAATATTTACTCCCACATTGCTTTAAAAAAATTGGATCTATCATTGCACCAGTTGGTTTTGTTCTCTGGATTGGAATGCAATTTGGGCTTGTCACCAAATTATTAATTTTTCTTTTTGGAGAAAGTTCTGCTACCCAAAGTAATTCTAGTTATCATATTGTAAATGTATTTGTGGCTATTTTATCCTTCTTTTCTTTCCTTGCAGGCATTTATTTTGTGACCTTTTCTAAAGAAAAAGTAGAAGACGAAATGGTGCAAAGAACAAGGCTAGAAAGTTTTCAGTTTGCCGCACTTGTTCAGATTATTTATATCATCATTTGCTTTTTATTTATACTGTTATTTAAAGATCCGGGTGAAGGCGGATTAATGCTTTTCTTCATAACTACTATATTCCTTTTTTGGCTTTGCTTTATAGGCAGGTTCAATTATATTCTACATATCAAGATTATTAGATTAAGTAAAGCATGAAAAATTTTGTAAGAGAAGAGCGAACTAAAAAAGAACTAACACAAGTCCAATTAGCTGAAATTATCAATGTATCAAGGCAAACAATAATCTCAATAGAAACAAGTCGTTATACACCCTCGGTCATATTAGCTATAAAATTAGCAAAAGCTTTAGGTAAGAATGTGGAAACCCTTTTTGAAGTAGAGAGGTCTGATTAATGAATTATTATGTCAAAAACAAGCGAGCAATTTAGTTATATCTTCAGTAACAAATTATATCTTTTCATCTTCTTTCATACTTGTATTCCACAATAAAAAACGGCTGCTTCTATAATAGAAACAGCCGTTTTTTTTTATTATTTAATGAAAGATTATTTCACTACTACAATTTTAAAGTTCTGTATTTCTTTAGCATCGTATGATACTTTAAATTTATAAACACCTTCAGCAAGGTTTGCAATTTTTACAAGGTTAGCTCCATTCACTAATTTTTTTGTAAGAATTATCTGGCCTGCTGAATTTATCAAATCACCTTTAACGGCACCGAAAAAATTGGTAACATTTACATGCAAATCCTGCAAATTTTGTATTGGATTTGGATAGATGAATACTTTCTTCTCATTACATTTTGTAGTAACATTTACTACTTTGCTGTAAGTATCTCCACCAGTCGCAGCTCCAATTTTCAACCTGTAAAATCCTTTGCCGTTTCCTTGGCTGTAGCTGTATTCGTAGTTTGCACCTGTAGCAGAACGACCTGCAACTGTACCTACTTTTACAAAACGAGCTCCATCAGGACTGTACTCTACATCAAATGTACTTCCTGCATCTTCTCTCGTAGTATTCCATGCAATTTTTGCAGAACAATCAGATGCTGTAGAAGTGATATCTGTTAGGGAAACTGCTAGGACATTGACAACTTGTAAACCCGGTGATAATGAGTTGTTATTCGGATTATCAGTAGCAGATACCCCTGCAGTTAGTGCTACAACATCGACAACCGATAACACCGGTCCCGATGTAACAACTAATCCTTTAACTACAATTTGTAATTTTGAAACTTGTCCCACACCTTGCGGAGCAGCTAAATCTGCTGTAAATACATTCTGGCCGTCAAATGTAAAATTATCGAATAAAGGACCACTTACATTTGACATTGCAGCAATGGAAAGCGGTTCTGATCTGTACACCAATGAGGCAGGCAATGAAATGGAAACTTGATACCCGCCGGCAGGAATAGTATTAAAGTTGACGAAATCATTATTGGTAACATCTATATTAAGTATAGTTGTCTGGCCCACTGCTACCGTTCCTGATGCGAATCCAACTGAGTTAACTGTAGGATCACCTTGAGCCGCTACTTTCAAACAAAATACCGATGCAGCAATTGCAAAAAATAATAGTTTTTTCATGTTTTTTTTAATTTATTCTTATTACTCTAAAGTTTGTGTTGTTACCTGTAGGATTTTCGCCACCACCTGTTCCTGCCGGAGCGATCGTTTGTAGGTTAGCTGATGTTCCTGTTACACCAGTTGCAGCTATTCCTATTTGAAATCTCCTTACGCCATTAACTGCAGGTATATATGGTGTTGGGCCGACAAAACTGGATGTAAATCTTAAGAAAGTTCCAAAATCTTGCATTGACCATTCATTATTATTAATAGTTGTTCCACTTACGAACGTAGGATTGAATGAATAATTAAATCCAGTTATTTTAGGAATAATTATTTGAACAGGCGCCGTTGTAATACCTGACCCACTATTAAACACATTTATATTCGCAATTGATGTTCCTGATACAATAAAAGTAGAAGATCCTCCAATTATTGCCATCGATATATCTGGCGTACTACTAACGACAGTTATGGTGTCTTTATTGTCAATCGGCAATAATCCTGTGCAACCAAATGCATCAGTGATACTAACCAAAGTATAAATAAACTGACCCGTTACTGCAGTTGATTGTGGCACTGTTGTTATATTATTACCACCTGTAGTCGTTATACTTTGGTTTGCACCTGCAGTTCCACCATTGGCTTTCACATTATAAGTAAATGTGTATGGGGCGGTACCACCTGTTCCTGTAAATGTAATATTAGCTGCTGTACTGGTATTTTGAGGCACCGTTGCTGTTCCACTTATAGTTCCTGTCAATGTATTATTTACTGTTACTGTGTATGTACATGTTGCTGTATTACCTGCTACATCCATAGCTGTGTAAGTAACTGTTGTTATACCAACCGGGAAAGTATATGTTCCAACATAATTAATGCCTGTTGCAGGAGAACTTGCATTTACCGCACCGGTCATTGTCCAGTTCAAATTAATTTGGTTAGCTGCTGTACAATTATCCGTTACTGATGGGTCAAGCGTATTCACAGTTGCTACACAACCTGCTGCATTAATAGCCGGTGTAATTGATGGAGGGCAACTTGTAAATATTGGTTGCGTATTATCTGTAACATTTACAGTAAAGCTGCATGTTGATACATTTCCGTTTACGTCTGTTGCTGTGTAAGTAACTGTTGTAGTTCCTACAGGGAATGAAGCGCCAGAGTTATGCGTTGATGTGAATGTTGCAATACCGCAATTATCAGATGCTGTTGGTGCCGTCCATGTTGCTATCTGAGCACATGTTGCTGGATTACCACCGTTAGATGTTAATACAATATTTGATGGGCAACCTGCAATAACCGGTAGCGTATTATCTGTAACATTTACAGTAAAGCTACATGTTGATACATTTCCGTTTACGTCCGTTGCTGTGTAAGTAACTGTGGTAGTTCCTACAGGGAATGAAGTGCCAGAGTTATGCGTTGATGTGAATGTTGCAATACCGCAATTATCAGATGCTGTTGGTGCCGTCCATGTTGC
>JANPIF010000478.1:0-1290 GCA_031424845.1 Ferruginibacter sp. | reverse complement strand
CGGTATTTTAAGTTCGGGAGTAAAACGAGATTTGGTTTTGTTATAATCGTCAATTAAAACTTCTGCAATATGTTTATTTCCAAACTGGGGAAGCCTTTGTGCAACTACCGCTTCCCGAGTTCTTCTGCTTTTTGCTACTTCTTCAATATTTACACTTGCTTCATCACTTAAGGATTTGGTAGGACTGCTTCCCCCAATTAATTCTGAAATCTTTGAAGAAGCAGAACCTGCATCTGTACTTGCTGTTAAAGGATATAAAGTAGATTTTACTGAATAAACAGTAGCAATACTACTTGCGTAAATATATAATAAACCTGCTACCACTATTCCTCCTGAAAGAATAATATATTTCTTTCTTTGAAGTGTAATTATAATTCGCCTAATCAATTCCTGACTTGTCACAATTAGTTATTTATATATTTTAAAAGAAGTGCTGTTACAATAACCGGTACAAGCGCCGTCGCTGTAGATTTTATTAGGTCGGTGATTTCTGCGCCTTCAGGTCTGCTAGGTACAGTAACTACAGAACCTTCCTCTACTTTGGGATAAAAGTGAAAAAAGAAAAAGTTTTTTGTTCTTCTACTCTTCTTATTTGCATAGGTAACATAAACTCTTCGTTTCCACGGTCTGATTCCAAAACCACCTGCTTTGTCTATATAGTATAAAACATTTGTGTGTTCCTTATCAAATGATATTTTAAGCGGCGACTGCACCTGCCCTTCGATACTAACAAAAGGATTAATTTCCGGGATAAAAACGATGTCGTTTTCTCTTAAGATAATATCGTGTTTCGAATTCTTATATTTCATTGCTTTGTAAAGGTCAATACTAACCGGCTCGTCGAGGGGTTTTACAATTACTGTATCAAGCGCTTTAAGTTGTCCTAAAGAATCTAATATTGAGGAATCTAATTTTGCCCGGGCAATCTTATTTGAGGTAAATCTCGTGGTGGGTTCAGGTTTGTCTCTTGCATCAATGGGCTTTCTTCTAAACAAAAGCGCTCCTGATAGATTTGCATTCTCTTGAAACCCCCCTGCTCTTGCTATATAAGAGGATAACTTTTCAAATTTACTTAATCTCGGATATAGACCAGGATATTTCACAAGCCCTTTAATCTCAATATTTTGTTGAAATTCAAAAGTTGGATTTTTCCTTGCAAAAACTTGATCGTATGGTTTTAATAAAACAAGAGCAGCAGCAGAATCTATCTGTAAATCTTGGTCAATTCCGTAAGATTTTACAACGGTTCTTGTTGGTTTCAATCCTTTTTTTGCAGAATCAACATCAACA
>JANPIF010000477.1:0-1691 GCA_031424845.1 Ferruginibacter sp. | reverse complement strand
GCCTTGGCAAGTGTGCTGCAAATGCATTGAAAGTGCCTTCAACAGTATATTGGCGGATATTTACTTCATACATATTACTGCCTTTTAAAAATGCAGGTTGCAAAAAAGAGCTGGATGACATCATTAAATTATATTTTTTATTATAATCGAAATATTGGGTGCATGTAAAATTTATCTTAAAACGTACCTTTGTAATGAATACATATTATGAAGCAATTTACTATTCCTTTTACATACCGCAGCCCGCTTATTACAGCCATAAAAGAAAAAAGAAAAGAAGGAGATAAAATGAAGAAAGATTTTACGCCCACTTTTTTAGATCTTGGTGATGTACATATTTATCTGGCAAGGCATTTTGGGTTTTGTTATGGTGTAGAAAATGCCATTGAAATTGCTTTTAAAACAATTGACGAGAACCCCGGAAAGCGTATTTTTTTATTGAGCGAAATGATACACAACCCTCAGGTAAATGCAGATTTGCAACATAGAGGTGTACAATTTTTGCAGGATACAAAAGGCAATATGCTAATTCCATTTGAAGAACTTACGGCCGATGATGTAGTAATTATTCCTGCATTTGGCACAACATTATTAATTGAGGAAAAAATAAATGCCATTGGCATTTCTACAAAAAAATACAATACTACCTGCCCATTTGTAGAAAAGGTTTGGAACCGTGGCGACCAGATAGCAAAAAAAAATTATGCCGTAGTAGTACATGGCAAGCCTACACACGAAGAAACACGTGCTACTTTTTCTCATGCCGCAAAAGTAACACCTACTGTAATTGTAAATGATATGGTAGAAGCTGTTGAATTAAGCAAATACATTACCGGAGAAAAAAACACAAAAGATTTTTATACAGAATTTGCTAATCGCTTTTCTGAAGGGTTTAACCCAGAAAAAGATCTGCAACGAATTGGAGTTATAAACCAAACTACCATGCTTGCTAGCGATACGCAGGCAATTGCAGATTATTTAAAAACGGTGATGGTAAAAAAATATAATCTTACAGAAACCAGCATTGCAGAACGTTTTGCAGATACCAGAGATACACTTTGCTATGCTACCAACGATAACCAGTCTGCTATTTATGGATTGCTGGAGCAGGAAGCAGATTTTGCGATAGTAGTAGGTGGTTATAACAGCAGCAATACATCACACTTGGTAGAATTATGCGAAGAAAAACTTACAACGTATTTTATAAATGGTGCAGATAAAATTACTGCCGATAACACTATTTTCCATTACAATCTACATACACACGAAGAAGTGGAAACCAATAATTTTTTACAGGATAAGAGACCATTAAAAATATTGATAAGCAGTGGCGCTAGTTGTCCCGATGCAATGGTGGAAGCGGTTATTGAAAAAATAGCAGCTATGAAAAATGCCAGTGAAGCACTGGCATCGTTAAAAGTTGAGGCGTTGGTTTAAGATTTTTGGAAAGTACTATGCAAAAATTTGAATCTATTGAAGTCTTAGGGTGAGATTGTCGAACACGCTGACAAAATTGAACTCGCCTTCGACAAGCTCAGGCTGACACTCTAATACCTTAAACTTTATTGTATAAGAATCTTGCTTTAATAACTAACTTTTACTTTCCCCACAGAGATGATGGATATTCACCTTCATTTATAAGTTTATGTAAACTTTTTCTAACCCCATCTGCATCTTCTTTGTAAGTAACC
>JANPIF010000476.1:0-1007 GCA_031424845.1 Ferruginibacter sp. | reverse complement strand
GGAAGGTACGCAATGTAAGCTGTGTACCTGGCTCACCAATTGATTGTGCTGCTATAATACCTACAGCATCTCCACGTTGTGCGATTGTACCCGACGCTAGGTTTTTACCATAACATTTTACACACACACCACGCTTGCTTTCGCAGGTAAGTACAGAGCGAATTTCAACAGTATCAATACCGCTGTCTTCTATAATTTTTGCTGTATCAGCACTTATTTCTTCACCTGCATTTGCAAGTATTTCTTCCGTTACCGGATGAAGAACATCCTGCAAACTCATACGACCTTCAATTCTATCGCTCAAGGGTTCAATAATATCTTCATTGTCTTTTAATGCCGAAGTTGCAATACCACGAAGGGTTCCACAATCTTCTTCATTAATAACAACATCCTGAGCCACATCCACCAATCTTCTTGTTAAATAACCAGCATCGGCAGTTTTAAGGGCAGTATCGGCAAGACCTTTACGAGCACCATGGGTTGAAATGAAGTACTCTAATACACTCAAACCATCTTTAAAGTTTGCAAGAATTGGGTTTTCGATAATTTCACTTCCAGATGATCCAGATTTACGTGGCTTAGCCATCAAACCTCTCATACCTGCAAGCTGCTTAATCTGCTGTTTAGATCCACGGGCACCGGAATCAAGCATCATATAAACAGAGTTAAAACCTTGTTTATCCTGAGCAAGATCACGAATCAATGTTTCTGTTACCTTCGTATCTACACGACTCCAGATGTCAATAATTTGGTTATAACGCTCATTGTTTGTAATAAGACCCATGTTATAACTATCCATTACTTCTGCAATCTCAACCTGTGCATTTGCAACCAATTCTGCTTTAATTGCAGGGATAATCAAATCGTTAATGTTGAACGATAATCCACCACGGAATGCCATGCGGTATCCAAGTGTTTTAATATCATCCAAAAATTTAGCGGTGATAGGTACTGATGTCCATTTGATAATGTCACCAATAATTTCACGCAAATTCTTTTTAGTAAGT
>JANPIF010000475.1:0-2596 GCA_031424845.1 Ferruginibacter sp. | reverse complement strand
TATTTTTGAGATGGATGCAGATTTTTCGCACAATCCTTCAGATCTTATAAGATTACACAAAGCTGCAGTAAATGGTGCTGATGTGGCAGTGGGTTCCAGATATGTAACGGGTGGTGCGGTAGAAAACTGGCCAATGAATAGAATAGCATTATCAAAGGGTGCATCTTTATATACACGCATGATAACGTTTATGCCCGTTAAAGATCCCACCGCAGGTTTTGTTTGTTACAAAGCAAATGTTTTAAGTACCATTAATCTAGATACCATTAGTTTTGTTGGCTATGCTTTTCAAATTGAAATGAAATTTGCTGCCTGGAAACTCGGCTTTAAAATAGTAGAAGTTCCCATCACTTTTAAAGACAGAAAACTTGGCGCAAGTAAGATGAATAAAGGAATAATTAAGGAGGGAATATTTGGGGTGATACAATTAAAGTGGCAAAGTATTTTTAAAAATTATCGGCGAAGAATTATTAATACAAATGAAAATAGTTCAGGGTTAAGCGAACAAAATTTAACCCCTGAGGCAAATTGATAATTTTATTTAAAAGCCGGATGAAACTGCTGCAAAGTGGTTCTTAAAAACTCTCTGTCTAAATGAGTGTAAATTTCAGTGGTGGTAATACTTTCATGACCCAGCATTTCTTGTACTGCACGTAGGTCTGCGCCCCCTTCTACTAAATGTGTTGCAAACGAATGCCTGAAGGTATGCGGAGAAATATTTTTGGTAATTCCTGCTTTTATAGTAAGCTCTTTTAGCATTAAAAAAACCATCACCCTGCTTAGCCGGGATCCACGCCTGTTCAAAAATAAAATATCTTCTTCTCCTGTTTTTATAGATATATGATTTCTGATGTTGTTTCTATAAATGTCAATATATTTTATTGCATCCGAGCCAATCGGTATAAGTCTTTCTTTATCTCCTTTTCCAATAACACGTATGTATCCCACATCAAAAAAAAGCTGACTTATTTTTAAATTTATAAGTTCGCTCACCCGCAATCCGCAACTGTAAAGAGTTTCTAATATGGCT
Organism: Ferruginibacter sp.; assembly: GCA_031424845.1. GTDB lineage: Bacteria > Bacteroidota > Bacteroidia > Chitinophagales > Chitinophagaceae > Ferruginibacter. The sequence goes on along the minus strand of JANPIF010000475.1, from coordinate 1,566 downwards.
TTATTTCTTTGTCCTTCTGGTTTGCTTAAATCTATTACCGAAATTATTTTTTCAATTTCTTCGTAAGCCAATGTATCTGGCAGTTTGCGTTGGGCTTTTGGCGCTTCTAATAATGCTGCGGGATCTATACTAACAATATCTTCTATTAAGCAATATTTAAAAAAACTTCGCAGTCCAGAAATCATGCGTGCCTGCGATGCATTTTTCATTCCCAGTTTATTGATCCACTTTGTAAAATCTTCCAGATCTTTTAAAAGAATATCATGGGGGTTTTTAAGATCTCCAATAGTCTGTAAGTATTCTGTAAGGTGTTGCACATCTCTCAAATAAGCTTCCACAGAATTTTCTGATAAAGACTTTTCCAGCCTCAACCACGCTTTATAACCTTTTTTATAACTGTCCCACATAAAAATAAAGATCAGAAATTTATTAACACTGATGGTACAATATAATTAAAGATTATTTTCGTTTGATAAATATTTTCATTTCTCAAAACAAAATATGTTTCCCGTAAATCTAAAAAATTTCAAAAAAAAGTTATTCATTAACAGACCAGCATTTAGAAGATTTTTAAATAAAATAGAAAAAAATCCACCTCTTAAAATTGATAAACTAACTCCAATTTTAGATGCAGAAGTTTGGCAGGAAATAGATTGCCTTACTTGTGCAAACTGCTGTAAAGTGATGACACCAACTTTTACGGAAAAAGACATGATTCGTATTTCAGCACACTTTAACGAAACCGTAGATGAGTTCAAAAAAAAATGGTTGCGAAAAGAACGAAACGGCGATTGGGTAAACGTTACACAGCCTTGCCAGTTTTTAAATATGAAAACAAATATGTGTAGCATATACGCCATTCGTCCAGATGATTGTGCAGGATTTCCTCATCTTAAAAAAAGAAAGTTTGAAGAATATGCGCATGTGCACAAACAAAATATTGACTATTGTCCTGCAACATATAAAATGGTAGAAAAAATGATTGGAAGGGTAGAGGCTTTAAGAATTGTTACATAATATTACTCATACACATCTTCAATTAAAAAATATTCCACCGCCATATTTTTTATAATCGTAATAGAAAGTACATCAAATTGAATACGTTTCCACTGAGGATATTGAAACAAAAATTCTTCCGATGCGTTGATGAGGTTTTTTATTTTCTTTTCGCTCACTTTATCTTCGGGATTTCCAAATTTTAAAGTTGTAACGGCTTTCACTTCTATAAAATGGAGTATATTATTTTTGGTTGCAATAATATCTACTTCTAAATTTTTGTGTCTCCAATTGGTGTGGAGTATATTGTAACAGTTCTCTTCAAACCAAATAACCGCAAGTGCTTCACCTTTTTTTCCTGTGTCGTTGTGATGTGCCATGTGAGTAATTTGGTTTGGGGCTGTGAATGGAAAATATTAATTAAGCATTTAATAAGGGCTATCTGCTATTACTCCGGCATCCCGCAAGGGCGGGACCAATGCACAAAACCTTCACCGGGGTAGCCGCTACTATCCCTAAGCCCTTCAGCAGAATATCTTTTTTCAACTTCTATTGCAGCGTAGATCAATT
>JANPIF010000474.1:0-4491 GCA_031424845.1 Ferruginibacter sp. | reverse complement strand
GTGTTACTTACCAATCGGGCAGTGCGGATTATGCAGAATGGTTACCAAAAATGAACAGTGCAGAAAAGTTTAAACCAGGGCAAATTGTAGGAATGAAGAACGGACATATTTCTTTGAATGTAAATAATGCTGACAAGTTATTTGTAATTTCTACAAAGCCAATTGTACTAGGCAACATGCCTGAAGAAGGTAAAGAAGCAGCGTATGAAAAAGTTGCTTTTATGGGTCAGGTACCGGTTCATATTTTAGGCAGTGTAAATGCTGGAGATTATATTTTACCATCAGGTAACAATGATGGTTTTGGTAAAGCAGTTGCTCCGGCAAATATGAAAGCAGCAGATTACCAAAATATAGTTGGTATGGCATGGTCATCATCTACCAACAGCAGCTACAATTTAATAAACACAGCAATAGGGCTTAATGCCGGAGATATAAGCAAAGTAGTAGCAAGCCAGAACATTGAAATAAACGAATTGAAGCAACAAATAAATGATACAAAAAATATTTTAGCGAAATTGGTTCCAGGATTTAAAGAAGCAGCAGGCATTAACACAAGCGCAGTTATAGCAACACCTGCAGCAATTGTTTCAGGTAACAAAACAACTTCTACACAACCAGAGTTTTTTGTACCAAATGAGCACACTATTACATACTTCGAAATAACAGATGCACAAATAGAAACCATGCTAAGTCTTGCTAAAAAAATGCATGATGAACAAGCTGTAAAAGGTAATACTGCTATTTTCTGGAACAAGATGGCTACTGATGCATCTTACAAAGCGAAAGTGACTGCACAAATGAGAGCACAAATCAGCAAATCTCTTCATTACCACAAAGACATCAACAAAGGGAAATAGAAGTAAACACAATAGTAACTTTCTCTTACAGTATGCCGGGATGCAACAAGCCCGGCATACATTTTTACCATTTCAAAAATCATTCACATGGTTAATCTTCTATTTTCAACAATAAAGAAAATAGGTATTGTTTTGTGTTGCCTGTTAAGTATAGCAGCCCATGCACAACAAAATACCGTCGTTTTACCTAACAATGCATCTTACTCCAACAAGACTGGTCCACAAGGCGGATTGCGCTACCAGCGTGCATTTTATCTTTTAACAGCAAGCGAACTTGCAAATGCAGGGTTAGCATCCGGCATGAATATAAATTCCATTGGCTTTACACTTGCACGAGCACAAAGCGATACAACGAAGGGGAATTTTAAAGTGTATTTACAAAACACTACGGATAATGCGAGCCGTGCAGATACGGGATGGACATACACAACAGCCGCTACCAATTCATTGGCCGCTACGGGCATTCCACAGGGGAATTATGAATGGCAGGTAAAAAGCAATTGTACTGGAAGTTCTGCCTACTCATCAAGCATTAATTTCTCTAACAGTTTTCTTTCGGGCTGTAATACCCCGTATAACTTAAGCACCAGCAGTATAACAGCAACGAGTGCTACTTTAAACTGGGAAGCAACATCTTCTCCGGTTTTTACTCAATATCAAATTGAATACTCAAGGTTAGATGTTGTAAACTGGATCAGTGCCAATACAACAAATAACTCTTATAACATTACTGGTCTTTTGGCGGGTAAATCTTACCAATGGAGAGTGAAGTCGCTTTGTACTTCCTCCACATCAACTGAAGCATATGCAACGTTTAACACAGGTACTGTTGCAACATGTAATGCAGTAACTGGTTTGACAACCTCCTTAACCAATGATACAACCGTAGCCCTAAGCTGGACTGCTGCTGCGGGAGCAACTTATTATGAGTTGCAGTTTAGAAGAGCAGGTGTGAATTCATGGTCTTCCGCAACAGCATTTTCAAACACAACAAATCTAACATTACCGGCAGGAACTACTTATCAATGGCAAGTACGTGTTGTATGTGCAGGAGGTGCTACGGGTGCTTTTACTTCCGGTTCAAATTTTAGTACAGGTGGTACAGCAGTTTGTTATTTGCCACAAAATTTAATCACAAGTCAGATCACTTCATCATCTGCCTTGTTTACATGGAATGCGGTTTCCGGTGCAACTTCTTACAGTATTCGCTACCGCTTAAAAAATACCATTAGCTGGACGAATGCTACAACACCGATGACACTTGCATGCGATAGCACGCTTACAATTCCAAAAACAACAGGCCAATACAATGTACCTTTTCATGGAGGAAGCAGTTTTACTTACAATGGCGGCGGGCTTTACATAGCGTATGAATACGAAAGACCAACGGGACCATTGAGTACAACAAATTTAACATTGAGCACATCTGCAGGTACAACTATTTATGGTGTAAACGGCAACGATTCACTTAGTGTATTGCTAAGCCTTGTGAGTAGCGATGATACTGCACTTACAGCTCAACCAGCTGTACTTGCAGAGCAAAAACTACGACCTGAAACGAGGCTTGGATCCAACAGTTTGCAGGATAGTGTGGAAGTGATAGCTGTGTATTCGCTTGGTAAAACGGCGGTTGCTTTTCAATCGCCAACAAATATTTCAGCGCTTATTGCAAACAAAACAAATGCTGCAAAAACGTATGCGGTTTCGCTTACAGTAAAAGCAAGACAAAGCGGATTGGTTAGATACACTACTGCGCAGAATGTGAGCGTAGCAGGAGGAGACAGTTCTCTTGTTCAGTTTAATGGCTGGGTACCTTCAATCTTAGAAGATGATTCAATCTTTGTACAGATACCGACACAAACAGGTGAAAATGTAATAAACAATAACAGGAAATTCTATCTTCAAACTATTACAACAAATACGCTTGCATACGAAGATGGAAGCTCTGCAGTGAGTGCAGCAGGGTTTAATACAGGCGCAGGTTTGCTGCTAAATAAATACAGCATAAAAGGCTGCGGAAAAGTATTGGCTGCCCAGGTTTATTTAACTGAAGGCGCAAAGAACAAAGCGTTGTATGCTGTGGTAAGAAATACAGCAGGTGCTATCATTTCGCAATCTTCTTCATTTACAGCAGACTCCAGCGAAACAAATAAATACCATTCGTTTTATTTTACTACGCCAGCTTCCTTTTTAAATGAAGATTTTTATATCGGTGTAGCACAAGCAGCATCAGCAATTGGTTACTATCCTGTAGGGGCTCAATGGGAAGATGCGGTTATACGCAATGGCGCTTACTACCGTGCTAACTTAGATGGAACAGGTTTGCTAAATGACAGCAGCCTCGGCAGGTTAATGATAAGAGCAGAAATTGCTTCATCTACCGCAGAGCCTTTTATAAGTGGTATAACAACGCTTTGTACTAATGCAACTGCTACTTTATCTGTAGGCAGTGTAGACAGGCGTTTTGCAAACGCAGTAATTGATTATAGCAGCCAGAGTTATTCTGTTGATTACAGTGCACAACAAGCATTGGGCACAGCAAATGTTTTTCCTGCGAATGGCGTAAATCCAAATGCGTGGGCGAGCAGCACAGCCGATGGTGGTCGTGAATTTTTGGTGTTAGGGTTTCCTAATCCTGCACCTATTAATTTTATTGATGTGTATGAAAACTCAAATGCGGGTGCAATTGATACCATCTTTGTTAAGAATCCAGGTACTTCTCTATACGAAGCAGTTTATACGGCAACCGCCGCTGTTGCAACACCTGCTTCAGGTAAAAAACGTGTAAGTTTCCCATTGACAACTTATAATGTTGGCGAAGTGAGAATTGCACTTAACTCTGCAGCAGTAGCAGGATACAACTCAATAGATGCAGTTGCTATTGGGCAGAGTACATTGCCGGCAACTTTCTCAACTTATTTGTGGACGCCGGGTGGCGAGACAACTGCCACCAAGACTATCAGTACGGCAGGGAATTATAAAGTGACTGTAACAAATGCAAATGGTTGTTCATTTACAGACAGCATCAGCATTGCGGCAGCAACCACTACCCCACCAATTATTACAGCTAACAGACCACTTACATTTTGCGCAGGAGATAGTGTTGTACTTACATCAAACATTCCTACAGGAAATACATGGAGTACCGGTGCAACTACAAGATCTATTGTAGTGAAAACTGCAGGCAACTATTCTGTTTCTTATAGCAACGCAAATGGCTGTGGAACGGTAACCTCAGCCATTACAGTAGTAACTGTAAATGCACTACCAACGCCTGTTATAACAGGAAACAGCAGCCTTTGCCCAGGTAGTTCAACAACTTTGAGTGTTGGTTCTTATAACAGTTATTTATGGTCAACGGGCACTACAACAGCAACAATTATTGTGAATACAGCTGGAACTTATTCTGTGAGGGTTACCAATCAAAATGGTTGTACAGCAAATGCATCGTTTACCACAACTATTGCAGCAGTACCTACACCAACAATAACAGGAACACTTCAGTTTTGTGACGGAAGCTCGACCGTGTTAGATGCGGGTGCAGGATATAATACTTATTTATGGAGCAATGGTGCTACTACAAGAACGACCACTATAACAACAGAAGGAAGTTTTTCTGTAACAGTAACCAATG
>JANPIF010000473.1:0-6802 GCA_031424845.1 Ferruginibacter sp. | reverse complement strand
GCCCTCTCTTATATCTATGCCATCATTGTTTATTTGTGAATCGTTTCTTCTATATTCATCTGCAGGTTTTCCATCTAATGTTTGTAATCCATCTTTTGTCATAATATACCATATACTTTCTTGCCAACCCTTTTCTAAGTTTTCAAACTGTATATTATCATTATCATCATCCCAGTTATTTGTGAATGGACCATCAAATTTTATATTATTATATCTATTAATTCTTCCGTTCACTTTTATCTTTTTACCAATTGGCACGTAAACAGTTACAATTATATGCTGGTTTCTAAACTTATCTGTTTTATTGATCGTTATACCTCTATCTATAACTAATAGTGAGTCTTTTTGCTCCACATTAAAATTTATAAGGGAAGCAAGTGTATCTGCATCTCTTCTGTTATTACCATTTGCTAATTTTATAAGAGAAACCTTAAAGCTGTCTGTTGGTGATTTCATAATATGTACAACAGTGTTTCTTAATATAGCCGTGTCTTCATCTGTTCCTTGAAAAGGCTCAATACTAAACCAACTGTTTCTGGTGTAACGTGCACCTGGTGCAAGTGTCGTAATTTCTAAAGAAGACACTGCAGGGTTAATTAAAGAAATTTCCTGTTCATTAATGTTGCTGGAATACCTAAAATCTTTTGCTAGCGATGATACAAGTAAAATAATAGATACCCAACCTACCACCCACATAGCACCGAAACCTAATGAAAGCATTTTACTACCTGATTTAATACGTGCAAGCTTTCTTATAATCCACGTTATAACAGCTATCATAGGCACAATTATAAAAAATATCAGTGTTCCCCATGCAAAAGCATTTTGCCAACCTTTAGTAAGTAAAAAGTCTTTCATAGGAAATACGCCCATTGCTGCAATTCCAAAACCAAACAGCGCAAATATTAATGATATTCCTACAATTATTAAAATGAAATACACAAACATTTTTACTAAAAAAGCAATGATATCTCCAAACGAACGGCCGCTTTTTCGGGCAATACTACTAGCTTCAGTACCAAATGTTTTACCTCTTTCATTTGCAACGCCTACTATTTCTTTTCCAAATTTTTGGGCTCTTTGTTGCACACCTTTCATTTCTTCTACCACAGATTCTTTAATACTATTCATGTCTACTTTTTCACCTTTCATCTCCAGCTTTTCTGCCGTAGTTTTTGCCTCGGGCACCACCAACCATAAAATAATATATATAAATAATGCACCAGGGCTAAAGCTGAAAAAATTAAAGTCACCGAAATCTCCCCAATAATTCCATCTGCTCCTGCTTAAAAAAGATAGTAATGGTAAAAGAAATAACACTCTTGGTATCCATGCATTAATGCCTAGGTAATGCCCGATACCACTGCACACCCCGGCTACGTATTTTTCGTCGTTATCCCTATATAGTTTTTTACGGCGACTCCCAATTACAGTAGTTGCACTACTCGGAACTGCTATCCATAATATGATGTAAGGGATAAATCCTATACCAAAAGAAAATAATAGAATAAGAAATACAACTCTTACTATCACGATATCAATATCAAAGTAATTGGCAATACCACTACATACACCACCTACCAGTTTGTGGTTTTCATCTCTAAATAATCTTCTTTTGCCAGAAGTTGTATAACTAGCGTTAGAAGTATTATAATCATTTGAAGAACTATTGCTTTTTGTAGAGTCAGTAGCGGAAGATGCCTCTGAATCATCAAAATCTTCAGGACGACCAATACTTTTAATAATAGCATTTACATCATCATCTGTAATGCAGGTTGCACCCGTTTTTATTCTTTCTTGAAATAGTTCACCAATGCGGTTTTCTATATCATTTATGATTTCATCTTTACCATCTTCCGCTGAGAAATGGCGAGAAAGGCTATCGATGTATTCTTTTAGTATATCATAAGCAGATACTTCTATCGGAACTACCCGGCCTTGAAAATTGATGTTTATTACTTGTTTCATAATGTTTAATTATGCTTGTTAGAGTTGTTGGTTGAAGTGTAGTTTTTTGTATGTTTATTTTGTTAGTGCGGCGACTGCGTTTGCCAATTCGTTCCAAGTGGCTTCCAGTTCTTTGTAAAAATCTGCACCCTTGTCTGTTAGTAAAAAATACTTTCGTGGTGGTCCACTGTTGCTTTCTACCCATCGGTAGGTGAGCAGCTCTGCATTTTTTAACCTTGTAAGCAAAGGATACAATGTGCCTTCAAAAATGTTGAGGTTGGCTGCTTTCATTTTATCAATAATATCTGAAGGGTAAGCTTCCCCTTGTTTTATTACCGATAAAATGCAAAACTCCAAAACCCCTTTGCGCATCTGGCTTGCTGTGTTATCAATATTCATGATTAAAAATTTTGTAGTTATATCTTACTTTGATAAAACAAAGATAGGCTAAGTTTGGTACTATGCAACACATAATACCTTTTATTTTATGGTAGTTGGCGATGTAAATTTATAACTCATTGTTTTATAAGAAGTTGAACAAAAATAATTTTTCAATGTTTTGATGAATGGAAGAAATGAAAATATGAACGGTAGAAAAAAATTGTTTTTGCAACCGAATTTTATATAATCCTTATCTTTACAATAGTTCATTAACACAGCGGCATTAAAAGCCCGGATATTTATTGTAGATTTTTATTCAGTTACACTTCCCCAATAAGATGCTTTACGAACTTAAGCATTCTCCATTTTTAGTGATGAAGCCAGCCTTCATTTCCGCACTCATATATTAAAACAACATATTTTGTTATTTAAAGACTTAAATCTTATTAAGCCCATTTTAGATGCGCTTGATACTGAAGGCTATACAAAGCCTACACCCATTCAACAAGGCGCCATTCCTTTTATACTGGCAGGTAGAGACTTACTGGGTTGTGCACAAACCGGCACCGGAAAAACCGCTGCATTTGCTATACCAATGTTACAGCAACTGGCAAAACCGAAAACAATGCAAAGTGCTGGCCAACGCCCAATTCGTGCGCTAATACTTACACCTACAAGGGAGCTAGCTATACAAATACAAGAAAGTTTCAATGCATATGGAGCAAACCTTCGTCTGAGAAATTTGGTAATTTTTGGTGGTGTTAACCAAGGCCCACAGGTAAGTGAACTTAAACGTGGCGTGGATATTTTGGTAGCAACACCTGGCAGGTTATTAGATTTGATGAACCAGGGCTTCATCAATTTAAAAGATGTAGAAATTTTTGTTTTGGATGAAGCTGACCGTATGTTGGATATGGGTTTTGTACACGATGTAAAAAGAGTGATTACAAAATTGCCTGCAAAAAGACAGACCTTGTTTTTTTCTGCTACTATGCCAAACGAAATACAATCACTGGCAAACAGTATTTTAACCAATCCTGAAAAAGTAGAAGTTACACCTGTTTCATCAACAGCCGAAACCATTACACAATCGCTGTATTATGTTGAAAAACAAAACAAGGCGTCGTTGCTTAAATTCATTTTATCTGATGCAGGAATAGAAACAGCACTCGTTTTTACTCGTACCAAACATGGTGCAGATAAAGTGGTGAAAGATTTAGTAAAACTTGGAATAACTGCAGAAGCTATTCATGGTAACAAATCTCAGAATGCAAGGCAACGAGCACTTTCTAATTTTAAAAACAGGTCTACCAGAATATTGGTGGCAACAGATATTGCCGCAAGAGGAATTGATGTTGATGATTTGACTCATGTGATTAATTATGAATTGCCCGATATTGCTGAAACCTATGTTCACCGTATTGGCCGTACTGGTCGTGCAGGTGCAAGTGGCATTTCATTTTCGTTTTGTGAAGCAGAAGAAACTGAGGCATTAAGAGATATTCATAAACTTATTGGCAAGCAAATACCTCTCAACAGTAACCATCCTTATCATGTTACTTTTAACGGTATACAAGGCAGACCTAAACAACAGGCAAGGCCACAGCGCAGTTTTGGCGGTGGTGGAAGCAGAGGTGGAAACAATCAAGGACGCCCAAAACAATTTGGAAACAATGAAGGGCAGAGGAGTTTTAGCAGAGGGAGATAATATTTAACTAAAATAATTTGTCATAGATCAAAAGACCATTTTTATTAATGGTCTTTTTTTTGTCTTACATAAAATGGATGAACGGCAAGTAAAATTTTTTTTAAAATCTCCAATTTTAATAAAATTATGTATTCCAATTGTTTAATAAATAATTTTCGGATGAATTGAAAGGTTAAAAAATAATTAATTGTGATAAGTGGTAATTTAAAATCTTTTGGTTTGTTTTTTGCGTAATTGCTTTCACAAAAATATTATCACCATGAAAAAATTTATTTCCCTAGGTACTGCTCTCTGCAGTTTAATGATGATAATTACTTTCCAAAACCTTATCGCCCAAAATACAGATGGGCGTTTTTTAATTCAACAATCTATTGCTTCGGTTCTCAAAACTACAGATCCTCAAACCCTGCAAAGTGTTGTAGTAAGCAGAGATTATGTAGATATAAGTTCTGGCATTAGACATATATATGCTATGCAAATGCTAAACGGTATTGCGGTACCTGAAGGTGCATTTTCTTTACACAAAACTGCTACGCTATCACAGGCTACTAATGGCCTAGTAGAATTAGAGAAGGTAAAAATTAAACCCTTATCAGTAAACATTTCAGCTGAAAAAGCAGTCAACTCATTATTTGAAAAAATAGACTATTCTGAAAGCAGAAATCTAACAACAAAATCTGCTGCGAAAGGGAGTGATCTCTATACCGTATTCAGTAGAAACGAATCAAAAATTTGGGACATACCCTGCCGGTTAATTTATTATTTTGATAAAAAAACCAACTCTTTAATTCCATCTTGGGAAGTTCAAATGATGGATGTTTACAAAAAGCATTACTGGCAGGCAATTTATGATGCAAGCACAGGGATACTGTTAGATAAGCAAGATCTGATTACACATTGCAATTTTGGATCTGTAAATGAAACAGATAATAATCTTGCTCTATTAAACCAAGGTGCAACAGATTTATTACAAAATAATAAATTGTTTTCGCCATCATCAGCGGATACAAAAACACAATCATTTGCAGGTATACCAAATACTTACAGGGTATATGATGCACCTTTTGAAAGCCCTATGGATCCTGGTGCAACGCATAGTTTGGTAACAACTGGTGGTACAACAAATGCATCAGTAGATGGATGGCATAAGGTTGCTAACTCAACTACATATAACTATACCAGAGGAAATAATGTATGGGCATTTTACGATCCTAGTCCTGGCCCGCTTGGAGGTGTACCAAGTGCTGATCCTACAAGAACAGCGTATGCAAACAATGGTATTGCAGGTAGCGCTCCTACAAACGAACCCTTTGGTTTTGATTATCCCATTGATTTAACAACACAGCCAGAAATGTATAGAAATGGTGCCATTACTAATTTATTTTATTGGAATAATTTAGTACATGATGTTTTTTACGAATTTGGATTTACTGAACAAGGCGGTAATTTCGAATTTTCGCACACTTTTAGTACAGGTACTAAGGGTGTGCCTACCGACAATTCAGGCGATGAAGTTTTAGCGCAGGCGCAAGATGGAGGTGGTACTAATAATGCTAATTTCTTAACGCAGCCCGATGGAGTTGGGGGACAAATGCAAATGTATTTATGGACAGGCTCCCTGCCTGACAGTATGGTTCAAATTTCTAATTCAAGTACAGGTGTACCGGCAGATTCTTTAAGGTATTTTGCTATTCAAGGTTCCTTTAATACCAATCTACAGACTGATTTATTTACAAACCCTGTTTTAAATAGAAATTTTGTAATTGTTCAAAAAAATGCAATCTCTACAGTTGGAACTTCTTCACAAGGCTGTTCCAGTGGACAAATGAGTGTTGCATTACCTCCTTCAAACAATGTTTCAAATCAAATAGTTTTAATAGATAGAGGAGGATGCTCTTTTGCAGAAAAAGTTCTTGGTGCCCAAGAAGGTGGAGCCGCAGGTGTGATAATAATAAACAATGTACCCGGCCAACCTATAGCTATGGGTGGAGCGGATGCTCCTGGTAATGCGATCAATATACCTGCTGTTATGGTTAGCCAGTCAGTTGGGGAATTTTTAAAAACGCAAATTACTGGTGGTGCAGTTATTAGTGGTTCATTAAAAAGACAAAATCCAACAGCACCAAAAAGAGATGGCGATTTAGATAATGGTGTTATTGCACATGAATATGGTCATGGTATTTCTAGTAGATTAACAGGGGGTCCTGATGGAGGTTCTTTAGGTGGAAGCGAACAAGGAGGCGAAGGATGGAGTGATTTTATAGCTTTATACCTTACTATGAGAAACAATGACTTGTTACCTGCAACAGCCATTCATCCAAATGGTGTTTTGCCCTCAAGGGCTATAGGCAATTATGTAACTTATCAACCTATAACAGGGCCTGGTATCAGACCTGCACCATATAGTATTGATTTTGGTGTAAACAGTCTTACATACAAAAGCATAAAAAATCCTGAAAATACTGTACCACACGGTGTAGGTTCTATTTGGTGTAATATGATGTATGAAATGTTACAGGAGATGGTAGATATCTATGGCTGGAACGATAACGTTTACAATGGGGCAAATCCCGTAGCAAACAATGTTCCATCTGGCGCAGGCGGTAATAATGTTGCCATGAGATTAATTATTGAGGGTATTAAATTACAACCAAACAGTCCTACGTTTGTGCAAATGCGAGAAGGGATTTTAGATGCTGACACCTTACTGTACAATGGGCAGCACAGTTGTGCTATCTGGAAAGCTTTTGCAAAAAGAGGTTTAGG
>JANPIF010000472.1:0-3410 GCA_031424845.1 Ferruginibacter sp. | reverse complement strand
TTTCTATCTCAGATACTTTTCAAATACCAAAGAAGAACGTACGGGTTGTGGCAGCATATGTGGGCGGTGGTTTTGGTTCTAAGCTAAATGTAGAGCGACATGTGATTATGGCCGTAATGGCTGCAAAAATGGTGGGTAAGCCCGTACAGGTTACTGTTACCAGGCAACAGATGTTTACCAATACCGGCCTTCGCCAGCACAATGAGCAGAAGTTGAAAGTAGGCGCCAAAAAAGACGGAACGCTTACTGCACTATCGCACGAAACACTTTCGCATACTTCGCCAACATTGGAATTTCAGGAGGCCTGTGGGTTGGGAACACAAATGCTGTACAAGGTTCCCAATAATTTTGTTACGCACCAGTTGGTGCCCCTTAATATACAAACGCCATTTGCTATGCGTGCGCCCGGTGAGGCCACCGGAAGTTTTGCATTGGAGTCTGCCATGGATGAAATGGCCTGGAAATTAAAAATGGATCCCATCGATTTTAGGGTGAAGAATGATACGCAAACTGACCCGAGTAACGACAAGCCTTTTTCATCCCGGCTGTTGATAGAATGTATGCGCATTGGTGCAGAAAAATTTGGTTGGAAAGATCGCAAATTGGAACCCCGTACCAATAAAAAAGGCAACTGGCTCATTGGACATGGCGTTAGTGCTGCTTCCCGAGCTGCACCCTACCTGAAAACAAACGCCAAAGTTATTTTAGCGCTCGATGGTGATAAGGTGAATGCCACGGTACAAATGGATGCGACCGATATCGGCACCGGCAGTTACACCATTATTGCACAAACTGCATCGGAGTACCTGGGTATTCCTATAGAGCAAGTGAAGGTAGAACTGGGCGATTCTAATTTCCCTGTAGGGCCCGGTTCCGGCGGTTCTTGGGGAGCTGCCTCCTTTTGCAACGGTGCCATGGCAGCATGCGAAAATGCGATCAAAACACTCAAACAAAACCGAAATATTAAAGAAGAGGAAAAAATAGAATTGGCTGATTTGATGAAAAAAAATCAGCTGACAAAATTTGAAGCCGAGGGCAGTGCAGGACCTTCCAAAGAATTTGACGAACACTCAGTTTATTCTTTTGGAGCAAACTTTTCTGAAGTATGGGTAGACAAAGACACCGGCATGTTCCGCATCAAACGAATGGTAAATGTGGGTGCAGCAGGTAAAATCCTGAATCCTAAAACGGCCTATGGTCAGATCATCGGCGGTTTAACGATGGGCGCAGGAATGGCCCTGGCAGAACAAACCCGTATAGAACCCAATTTTGGAAATTTCATCACCCGTTCTTTTGCAGATTATCATGTGCCCGTAAACCTGGATATGGCAAACATAGATGTAGTGTTCCTCCCGGAAGATGATAAGATCGCCAACAAGATGGGCGTGAAAGGGATTGGTGAATTGGGTATCACCAGCGTAGCCGCATCCATTGCCAATGCGATATTTAATGCCACGGGAAAGCGCATGCGTGACCTTCCTATTACACCGGAAAAACTGATAGAAGCGAAAGTAGAACCGGGCATTAAGATGTAATGCAAATTACGATTCTGTAAAAATAACAGCGCCAAAAGCAATCAATGCTTTTGGCCTTTTTTTACACCGAATACATGCAGCACCTGCGGAAACAAAGCATCCATATATTCCTCCACACCTTTCTTAGAACCCGGGAAAGTGAGCACAAGTGTTTCACCGATAAAGCCCGCCACACCCCTGGATAACATCGCATATGGCATGCGCTCCTGCCCATACCTGCGGGCAGTTTCCATGATGCCGTCTATTGGTCGTTCTATCAAGGGTGCCACCGCTTCCGGTGTTACATCCCGGTCGGAAAGCCCCGTGCCGCCAGTTAGAATGAGTAGGTTATACCCGGCTGCAGCAATATCAATTACTTTTTGCCTGATCACTTCCAATTCATCAGGAACAATTTCATATTTCTCGGTAGGTATGCCCAGCTGCTCAAGCCTTGCTATGATGGCTTTGCCTGAACCGTCGGCGGCTTTTTGCTGGTAAACAGAATCTGAGCAAACAACTACTGCAGCCGTTAGATCTGCAAATTTTAGATTTTTAAGATCTGATTTGCCACCCGATTTTTCCAGTAAACGAATGTGGTGAATTTCCACGCCTTTATCTATAGGCTTAAGCATATCGTACATGGTGAGTGCCGTCACAGATGCACCATGCATCGCTTCCACTTCCACACCAGTTTTGTAGATGGTATGTGCTTCTACTTTAATGATGATATTCAAACCTTCCACCTCGTAAGTGATAGAAGTATATTCCACCGGTAGGGGATGGCAATCCGGGATCATATCGCTGGTGCGTTTTACGCCAAACAAACCTGCCGCCCTTGCAAATTCGAACACATCTCCTTTTGGTATTTTTTTCTGCACCACTGCATCAATGGTTTCCTGTTTAGAAACTTTTACCGTGGCAACGGCAATTGCAATTCTGAGTGTGCTCGATTTTTTTGTAATGTTCACCATATTATTTGTTCTCCTTCCATTGGTGGGTTTGGTTATCAAATAGTTCTTTTCCCCAGATAGGGAGTTCTGCTTTTATACGCTCCACCAATTCATTACAGGCTTCCATAGCAGGCTTGCGATGTGCAGATGAAGTGAAGACAAATAAACAGATCTCGCCGGTTTTCACCGCCCCTAAACTGTGGTGCACATGCATGCAATGCAGCGGATACTTTGCAAATGTCTCTTCCCTTATGGTATCCATCTGAGTCAAAGCAAGGTCCCGGTGCGCTGTATATTCTATGGCTGTCACAGTATTTCCATCTACCTCATCTGCCCTTACCTGCCCCATAAATATACTGTGCCCGCCAATGCCAGTCTTGTTGCTGTGTTTGGCTATACTATCTGCAATAAAAGCCGGTGTGATAGCACCCTCCACAAATATGTTTTTAATTTTCTTACTATCCATCTAATTTTCTTTTAAAAATAACCTGTCCATTTTGCTATGCCGCCTTTGAGGCTATAAATGTTTTTAGTACCACCATATTTTCCGTGAAGCAATTCTGCGGCAGCCACACTCCTGATGCCATGCTGGCAAATAAGGACGATGTTTTTAGCATCCACAGTTGTGCCCAAAAAAGCCTGAAATGCCGACATGGGTATTTGTTTGTACACGCCCTTATCAAGCATAGGATATTCATGCTCTTCTCTTACATCAATAAGGATCGTAGCCGGGTCCTGTTGCAGTACCTGCATTTGTTGTACATCTATTTCGCTGTAACTTTCTGAAGATATATTGTTGTTGTCATAATTCATATCTAAAAATTCCTGTTCTGTTTTCGGTGATAAATAATTATCAGCAGGGCTGATATTTAGAACATATTGTTCGTGGCTCAGCAAATTATAATGCTATAATTGATTGATCAAAGGATCCCCAATCCCGGCGATG
>JANPIF010000471.1:0-2668 GCA_031424845.1 Ferruginibacter sp. | reverse complement strand
AATTATATTTTATTTGAATATGTAATTAATATAATTATCTATGATTATATGAATTTTAATAGTTCTTTAGAAATTATTCTACAATAAATAAACTTTTATATATATGTGTAACTGAACATTATATTTGCTAAAATATGCTTCTAAAGTTGGTTTCAGGGGAAATTTTGTAAAAAATAAAATACCTCGTCCTGAGAAATAAATTCTTAATAGGCTATTGTAAATCATAAAAAATTAATGCATATTTGTAGAGAATTTTTGAAAAGAGTAAAAAAATATATAGAATTGTCTAATTTTTTCTCATGCTTGAACAATATCCCGTCCTGACTCTTCAGGAAGGGATTTTTAATTTTAAACATCTATAACCAAGTAGAAGTTCTTCTACATCTTTAATTTTCTCACTGTTTATTTAGGATTAATATTTTTTTGTTCATTATAACAAACCACAATGGCGGAATTAATGCAAGAAGCATAGATCCAGGATATCCCGTGGGTAATTGGGGTGCATTATCGTGGTGTTTTAAAATTTGATATTTTCTACTTGCAAGATAATGGTGATCGCTGTGTCTGCTCAATTCAAAAAGGAGTACTCTTCCTATAACATGGTTACTGTTCCAGCTATGATGTGGCATTGTTCTTTCAAATTTATTTTCGCCAGTAGTTTGGCGCTGCAAGCCATAATGCTCTATATAATTTACAGTTTCCAATAATAAAATTCCCATAATTGCTGCTGCTATAAAATAAATTGTAACCCAACTTCCAAAGATTGTGTAAATAAATATTATAAAACTTAGTTGAATAAGTTGTACTTGAAGCATCTCATTTTTAATATTAAATATTGAAAGTCCTTTCTTTTTCATTTCATCGTTTGCTATATGCCAAGCAGATAAATAAGAAAAAATAATAGTTCTACCATAAAACATATACACTGACTCATTATAACGAGCACTACTTGGGTCTTTTGGTGTAGCTACATTTTTATGATGTCCTTTATTATGTTCAATAAAAAAATGCATATACAAACTGCTTAGTAAAGATATTTTTGCAAGGGCTTGTTCAAACTTATTCTTTCTGTGCCCAAGCTCGTGCGCTACATTAATGCCAAATGTGCCACAGAGCATTCCCATAGCTGTTATTCGGCCAATAATATCAATAATTTGTAAACTGCTGTTAGTAAAAGAATAGAGAAAGAAAAAAAGTGTAGGTATTTGCAATAAAACAATCAGGTAAAGTAAGTAATCATAAACCCTGTCATTTTTTAATAATTCTTCTTCGGCTTCAGAAATATTTTTTGTGTTTGGTTTTATAAATAATTCTAACAATGGTATAAATACCCAGGAGTAAATTAATACGAGCCAACACAATAAACCTGTACTGGTAAAACTAACTATAGCGAGTGCATAAACAGCTAGAGGATTTAAATATTTTATATATTTAAACATGCATTATAATTTTTTGTAAATTAATTAAAAATGCATCGTTTACATTGTAATTATTTTATGGAAATATTTGTTTTGCATTCTTTCCTTCCAAATAATCTACTTGCTGCACAGATCCTAATCTGAATTTGAAGGGGATTTTTGTTATTTTTTCAAATTTAATTTCTTGCCTGCAAAAAAAAGCAAGATTACAAGTGTAAAAAGAAGGAGATACCAACATGGATGGGGAAATGCTAACATTACCTTTTTTACTACTATCAGCAAGAGAAATTTTAAAATAAGGCTTTTCTAAAATGAATGGAGTTTTATTTTGGCTGTAGGTTGTAAAAGCTACAAAAAACATGCAAAACAATAAAGTTATAAATTTGCTTTTCATTTGTAATGATGAATGAGTGTAAATTTACGAACTTATCAATACTTTCGTTTTACAGCTTTCCTTACTAATGACTAATTAAACACTATTATATTTTACATTTTTCGCATGGCATTACATCAAAGTTTACAGCAAAAACTATTACAAAAACTTTCTCCGCAGCAAATACAACTTATGAAACTATTGCAGGTGCCTACTGCAATATTAGATGAACGCATCAAAGAAGAAATGGAAGAAAACCCTGCATTGGAACAGGCTGATGAAGATAGCCACGAAGATGAGTTTGAAAAAGATGATAACAGGGTAATACCACATAAAGTAGAAACAAGCTTTATGGAAATAATGCTGCAGCAATTGGGGCTTTTAAAACTGAGCGATAAGCAAATGAAAATTGCCGAGCAGTTGGTAGGTAGTTTAGACGATGATGGATATTTAAGAAGAGAATTAAGTGCCATAATTGATGACCTTGCATTTAGGCAGAATATAGATACTGATGAAGTAGAGATAGAACAATTATTGCTACAAATTCAACAGTTTGATCCACCAGGTGTGGGTGCAAGAAACCTACAGGAATGTTTGCTTTTACAATTACAGCGCAAAGTGGAACAGGGTAAAATTATTGAAGCTGCTATTAAAGTGTTAGAAAAATACTTTGATGAGTTTACAAAAAAGCATTACGAAAAAATACAGCGGGCACTTTCACTTACTGATGAACAATTAAGAGAAATAATAAGCCAGATTGTAAAGCTAAACCCGAAGCCGGGTGGTACTGCAGGAGATACAGGTAAAAATACCAATTATGTAATACCCGATTTTTTTATTGCAAATAATGTAGGTAAACTGGAGTTGAGTTTAAACA
>JANPIF010000470.1:0-5287 GCA_031424845.1 Ferruginibacter sp. | reverse complement strand
TATGGCATTCGAAAATTATCCAGAAACAGATCAAACTTCATTAAAACAATCAACTGTTTCTACAGAGAAAAAAAATAACCTTCGTGGCATTCTTACGGGTGCATTGGTTGTAGGTTTACTTGGTACTTGGGGTTATATTATTTATGATAAAAATCAAACCAAAGAAACGATTGATCAGAAGGAAACAATGATCGCTACTACATCTACTCAGCGTGATCAATTGCAAAAAGAATTAGAAGATGCAGCTATGAGATATGATGTTTTAAAAACCTCCAATTCAAAAAAAGATAGTTCCATTACTGTTAAAGACAGAGAAATTGATGAGAAAAAAGCAAGAATTCAACTATTGCTAAATAAATCAAATGCTACTCAAGCAGAATTAGCAGAAGCAAAAAGATTGATTAGTTCATTGAATGGTGATATTGATGGTTACAAAGAACAAGTTGCAGTTTTGCAGGATCAAAAAACAAGATTAATTTCTGAAAAAGCAATGGTTGTTTCTCAAAGAGATAGAGTGCAAAGAAATTATGATTCTTCAACTTTAGTAATTAAAGAAAAAGAAAATTTAATTGATGTTGGTTCAACGTTACATGCCTCTAATTTTAGTATCGTAGGTATCAATGAAAGAAACAATGGTAAAGAAAAAACGACTTCTACGGCAAAAAGAGTTGATAAACTTAGAATTAGTTTTGACCTAGATGAAAACATGTTATCTGAAAGTGGTACTAAAGAAATTTATGTGTGCATTACTGCTCCTGATGGTTCTCCGATAGCAGTACAGGCAATGGGTTCTGGTACATTTGCTACAAGACAAGGTTCAGAAAAACCATATACACAAAAGTTAGATGTTAACTACACTCAAAATAAAAGACAAACTGTAAGTTTTGATTGGAAGCAAGGATCAAACTTTACAACCGGTAATTATAAAATAGAAGTTTATAACAATGGTTTTAAAGTAGGAGAAGGTTACAAACCTTTAAGAAAAGGTGGATTGTTTAGTTAGTCTTTCGAAAATTGAATATTACTTTGGAGGTTATATTACAAAAAGCGGCAAATTTAATTTTGCCGCTTTTTTTGTGTTAAAATAAAAATCGTAATGAACCTCTTCCCGTATGAATGGTTGCTGTTGTACTCGGTTTTCGCCCTTCATATTGTAAAGACACTTCGGCGTTACCTGCAATTCTTTTTGTAAACTCCACATTCCATAAATAATTTTTACCTGGTTGTAAGCCATCCAACAATAAATAACCCACTGTTGTATTCTGTGCACCTTTATAGGCATCAAAGTCTATATTGTTGTAAGTGAATTTTAAATTGATACTACTGCCAGAAAGTATATTGTATTTTACCTCTGTAATGATAGCATTGTTTATAGCTTTTTCCAGTGAGTCAATCCTATTTTCTTTTTTAGAATACGAGTAGCCTAAGGTCGCTCGTAAATTAGATTTATAAACATAGGTTAGGCTTGGCTCAATAGCATTTTGTAATACATTATAATTTCTGTTATCAAATTTTAAAGCCTGAGTGGAGAGTGTATTTTTTATTTGTTTAACAAGAATGGTTGAAACCAAATTTTTCTTTACACTAGCTCTAATTCTACCATTTAATGTACGGGTTCCTCTGCTTTCAAAACCAAAAGAAAGCAATGATTTTGAAGATGCTTTGCTATGCGTAAACTCTAAACCAAACTTTGCACTTGTACGGTTATAAAAATAGGTGTTTGATAAAAATGAGTTCAACGTAAGTAGGGTTGTGTCGACTATATTTTTACTAAATGGATTAAACAAAAAATCTTTATTGGATATATTTCTTTTAGCAATTTGCAATGCAGAACTTGTTGTACTTCTTAGTAATAATCTTCTCCATCCTTTGTTTTTAAGAGGATTCATAATTGTTTTAGGATCTAGATCTACACTGTAATTAAACTGTAAATAATTTGCTTTTACGTATTGGTTACTCGGTGTGTAAACCCGTATATATTTTTTCTGATCCTGAAAAATGGCTTCTTCAAATTCGTTTAATTCAGGTACAGCATTACCATTATAATCTATCCAGGTGTATAAACCCTGCCCTGCCGGCACTTCTACATAAGAATACTCCCTTCTTTGTTCTTGCCCACTACCTATTTCATATAAAAAATTTCCGTTTACAAATCCTTTAAATTCGTTTACAAAATATTCGGCCCTACCCAAAATACTTTGATCCGCTTTTTGTTTGCTTACTGTACTATCAATAATGTGGAGCTTTCTATAAGTGCCTGTAAATTTAAACTTGTGATTTTCGTTTCCAAACAATTCAGAAAAAATACTGTAGTTATCACTTTCATCGGCTGATAACAATGAACGTTTCCTTGGTAAAAAATCTTTTCGCAGCATAAATGATACACCCCATTTATTTAATTTGGTTTGATTGGTACGTGCATAAAATTCATACACGTTAAATGCAAAACTTGTAAAATTTAAAGAGTCTGGAATTTTATCTGAGAGCTTATTTCTTTCACCGGTATATTTAAAACCGGTTTCAAAAGAACGGAATTTTGTAAAAATTTTATTTACATCTACATAAGGTCTAAAAAAAGTTGCGTTTTGCAATACCCCATTAAAATTAGTGAAGCTGATATTTGTAGCTATTTTAAAACCCTTTTTATTTGCCTGTTGTTGAAACCTTTGCCTAAAGCCATTGTAGCCATCACCTCTTTTGTAGTTTGTTACTTCATACAAAATATTATTACTATTGCTATCTGTAAGTTTTGCAGTTAAACTCGTTATTTGTTCGTTAGCCGGTGCTAGATCAAACGGTAAACTCCAATCTCTTAAAAATTCAATGTTCCTCAATCTTTCTATTGGTTTGAAACGATTCTCAACATATTCATACCCCGCAGTGGTTTGCAATATTGCTTGCCTTTTTAAAAGCTTTACTTTTTTATTATCATTTTGTATTTGCAATTTTACTGCAAGCCCGGTATTGTCTTTTTTATCTTTTGCAGAAAATAAATTAAGGTCATAATTGCTCATCGCAACTTCTGTTTTAATCTTTGTAAAAGGATTAATTATATATTCTGCACCTGCAGTAAAAACCTGTAATTTTTTTGGTGTTACCAATAATGTAACGGGTTCCCAATCTCCTTGTTTAATATTGTTAATAGGCGCTACCCATTGGAAAGCCTTTCCATTGGTAGCATTTTGGAGCTGTTTGTAATTTCCTTTGTTGGTACCTACAAATGTAAATGACAGTGAGTACAATGAATCTGCAGCATTGGAAGAGAGAACATAAACAGAAGGGTAAACAACAGCATTCACCAACGAATCTGTTTTTCTGTACAAAATTTTTCCTACAGCAAAAGTATCTCTTACAGCGCTTTGGTAGAAAGCGGTTGTAGTGCTATCACCTGCATCTGCAAGAAATTGTTTTTGCTTCACATCCAATAATTGATCTATAGATGAGTTTTTTGCATCAGTATTTGAAAAAGCTCCCAGATAAATATTTAGGTTCTTGTTTATTTTAACTTCATCGCTCAGGTATAATTGAGAGTTTAAAAAACTCCTGTCTGAGTATTCAAATTCTATTTGAATTCTTACATCTTTAGTAATTAGTCGCTTAGGCGTAAAAGTTAATTCTGCCGTATTGTAATTAATTACATAGTCCTGGTCTTCGCCCCTTTGTAATCTCATACCATCAATAAAAACTCTTTCTGTATTGGCTAATACCACAAAAAATAATTCATTGTTTGCTCCTCTTAGTCTGTAAGGACCTTGGTTTCCTTCCAATGGCACAATTATATTTTTTGTAAATTTTCCTTTAGTAACAGCACCACTTACCAACAATGAATTAGAAATATTTTTGCTGATTTTATTATCTGTTAAGATTGAAATACCCTGCACACGTTTGTAAAAATTAAGAAAATAATTTTTACTTTCTCTGATATCAATATCGCCCAAACTAACAGCCCAGTTTTTCTTTTTTGCCTGAAAAAATATACGGTCAAAATCTATTAAATCCTGCGTATTACCATCTGGTTGTATCGGAATATTATTATCTGTTACCGCAGCAGTTATTTCAATGCTATCGCCAATAAAACCGCTTAGTTGTAAATTTAGTGTACTGTTCACCACAGCATCTTGGTTGTTTCCAAAAGATATTGCTCTGCCAAAACTTCCGTCAGTTTGTAGGGTACCAAAGTTTAAAAGTGGATTATTTTGTTTGGCATTATTTATAACTGTAAAAGGATTTTCTTTTGTAAAACGATATCTCACTGCTTCGTAATCAAACCTTCTTGCAACAGCATTTATTTTAAAAGGGAAAATTCTGTAAGAAACCTCTATGCTGTCAACGGAGGGTTTTTCCTTCCAGTTAATAGAGGCATTCACCTCATCAACCGTGTATAAATTTTTATCAATATTTACAATGGATAAAGTACCAGGTGCAATAGTTAAACTATCAAGTTTTTGAAAGGGAAATTTTACTGCAATTTTCTTATTTCTTAAGTTAGAAATAGATGGTGGAGTAATTTGACCAAAACCACCAGTGCTCATTAAACACAATGCTGCTGTTGCAAAAAAAAACAGCGCAATAGAGGAACAATTGTATTTTTTATAGTTAAAAATGGTTACTGTTATTTTTAGTGAATATAGGTTGATTTTTAAACAGGTTTTATTGATTCTCATAGTTTAAAGAGAATTTCACATCTGTCTTTCAATCAAATCTTTTCAAATTTACAGTTAATTATTTTTTGCCGGAAAGATGGGAAGACGTTTTATTAAAATACGAAAATTAAATGGATCTGGTTAATGCATACATAAAAAAAAATCCCCTCCGAAAAAATCAGAGGGGAAATATTTGTGAGGTTCAAAACCTTCAAATTTGAACTTTAAACTTTCTTAGTAGCCCATTCCACCCATATCTGGTGCACCATGGCTATGAGGCGCTTCTGCTGCTGGCTTATCTGCTATTACACATTCAGTGGTTAATAACATTCCTGCAATAGATGCAGCATTTTCCAATGCTACACGGCTCACTTTTGTAGGGTCAATAATACCTGCTTTGAACATAGAATTTTCATATTGTTCGGTGCGTGCATTGTAACCAAAATCTGCTTTACCATTTTTAATAGCTTCTACAACGATAGAACCATCAACACCTGCGTTTGCAGTTATAATTCTTAATGGCTCTTCAATAGCACGACGAACGATGGCCATACCGGTAGTTTCATCAGCTATTTGTCCTTTTACTTTTGGATCTAATGCAACCAAAGCACGAATGTATGCAACACCACCGCCAGGTACAATTC
>JANPIF010000469.1:0-4407 GCA_031424845.1 Ferruginibacter sp. | reverse complement strand
AAAGTTGCCTACTCCTGCTCTGAAGATGTACAGTTACTAAAAATAAATGGGTGCAATATTAAAAATATATACGACCTGCAAATGGTAGCAAAGTTGTGCAACCATTCTGCTAATTCTTTCTCCGATCTTATAAAAGATATTTATGGTGTAACGCTGGATAAATCAATGCAAAAATCTAACTGGCGAACACGGCCATTAAACACAGCACAGCAAGTTTATGCCAGCAACGATGTAATTTGGTTATTAAAACTTAAAGAATTTTTTACAGCAATTGCTGCTGATAAAGGGGTACAGCAAATGATTGATGAAGAAAATAAATGTTGCGAAGAAGTAACTGTTACAGAATATTCAGTAAAACTTTCCTCTAAACAAATGCTAAAGTACAGCCCTTATCACCAAAAAGTTTTATTGGATCTTTTTCATATTCGCAACAGTATTGCTGAACAATATAATATGCCTCCTTTTTACATTGTTTCAGATGTAATACTCGAAGATATTGTGGAGGATAAAAATTCTTTTATTGACTGGCCTTTTAAAAAAGGGTTTTGCAATAGATTATTAAATGATGAAACAAATAAGGCCTTGTTTTATAACGCCGTTCATTTAATAGATGAAAACGTGGAGAATATACCGGTAAGGAAATCTTATCCAAGCAATACAGAAAGGATTTCTTACAGAGCGGCATCAAAAGAAATAGTAGAAGAAAAATGTAAAAAATTAAGCGATGCTATTTTACAAGATTATGGACAAACAGCCACTGAATACATTTTAAGAGGCCTAAAAAAATCATTAATGCAAATGCCTTTTGCAGAAATTAAATTAAAGGATTACCAGCATAAAGTAATTGTACAAACCTGTAATAATTTAAATATTGAATTGTAGGTAAATGGAATAACATCCCATGCAAAAGGCCCTCAAACATCTTTATAAAAACGATACCATTTTTCAAGCTATTGTAAAAGAGTATGGCTTACCGGTTATTCCTTCAAGACCACAAGGGTTTGAAACATTAGCCTTATTAATTTTAGAACAACAGGTTTCAATAGATTCTGCAAAAGCAACATTTTTAAAATTGAAAGCTGTTGCAAAGAAATTTACTCCCAAAATATTATTGCACTTGCCAGATGAAACTTACAGAAGTGCAGGTGTGAGCAGGCAAAAAACATCCTATATAAAAGCTCTTGCCACGGCTGTATTAAACAAAGAATTGGATATTAAAAGCCTTGCCAATAAACCTGCTGAAACTGTAAGAGAAGAACTTATTAAAATAAAAGGAATTGGAAATTGGACCATTGATGTGTACCTGATGTTTTGCCTGCAATCGTCAGATATTATTCCTTTGGGAGATATTGCTGTTGTAAATACTATTAAAGAATTGTTGGATATACACGACAGGAATGAAATGGAAATTCATACTTCAAAGTGGAGTCCTCATCGCTCTGCTGCTACTTTTTTATTGTGGCATTATTACTTGGGTAAACGAAAAAGAAAAGTAGTTTATTAATTTACAAACCACCATCTAATGCCAAATCTTATCATCAACCCCTGGGTAGGATAATGAGGTGAAGCAAAATTATTATCTACAAAAGAAAATCCATTTCTAAAACTAACCGTATTTAGATTTTCTGCTCTTAAAAATCCTGAAAAACCTTTGATACGGAAATGTAAAAATGCTGCTATGTCGGGCTTGTTACTTATTGTTACAGTATCCTGCGGACTAAACTGCCCAAGCAACGGTGAATAATTATTGGCTTTATAGG
This sequence comes from Ferruginibacter sp., assembly GCA_031424845.1. GTDB lineage: Bacteria > Bacteroidota > Bacteroidia > Chitinophagales > Chitinophagaceae > Ferruginibacter. The sequence goes on along the minus strand of JANPIF010000469.1, from coordinate 2,647 downwards.
GCGTGTAATATCTTATTTCCAAACCTGTACTCAACCGCAAATTTTTAAATACACTTCCTTCATAAGCCAAACGACTTCTTGTAAAAACAAATGGCAGTTTTATAGGCGCAGCTTTATCCGTTTGCTGCAAAGTAGCATCTCCATAATAATAAATATTTTTCTTTACCCTTATTTTTTTTGATGCAAAAAACTGTAAAATATTAATGGGCTTATTATACTGGTCAGTTTGGTAATAATTTTTAAAAAAACTGTAATTGGTAATCAAAAAATTATTGAAGCCAAATTGTAATATTGGATTGATGGCCGTAGCACCAAATGATGTGATGTTTTCTTTTTTATAATTATTTACATTTCCAAGGTTGAAAGAAGAACGGTTATCAAAAATAAAAGATGGGGTTCTGTTTACATTGGTAAAATATAAACTTACATCGCCAAATTTTTTATTTAAAAATCGAGCAAGACTTGCATGAGCAGTGTAATCGCCGCTATTTAATCCATTCAAATAAAACTCTCCTTTCAGTAATACATCCCATAATTTATTGCGGGTGCGATTTCGGTATTCGCCATGTAATAAAACATTGTAAAAATTATAATTACCTGTTTTTAAGTTTGCCTTTAAAGTTTGTAAACTTGCCCCCGCTAAAAAAAACTGTGCGGAGTTTTTGGAATCAGGAAACTGCACCAGAGAAAAATCATTGGTGATAGATTGCCATTTTTCAAACAATTCAAAAGTATCTACCGGACGGGTGAAATTTACATTGTACCAGTTTTTGTATAATGCTGAATCGGCTACTCCATCTTTAAAAAGAAAGGTATTGGTTGCGGCTGTAAGCGTGTGCTGCAATCTTAATTTTGGATAAAATAAATATTCAGTAGTAGAATCATTTACAGCCACAGAATCTCTTTTTCCGAGATCATAACTCTGCCTTAAAAACAATATTTTTTCTTTATAATTATTCCCTGTCTTTACCGATGCCTGAAAAGGGTTTGGTTGATATGGGAGAGCACCGCCCAAATTTACAGGAATACTAAAACGAGCTTTTTTATTAGGATCAAGCAACAATGCATCATCTGTAATACCACCGTTTTCAGAAGCTTTAAGTGCATTTGATAAATATACCAGAGAGCCATTGTACCTTTTACGTTTGCCCTGGTAATTGCTGAACAATCTTATATTATTATGATTAGTATTTTGCGTTACAAAAAAACCTGGAGCGCTTATTAACCTGTATTCAAAACCTACATTAATATTTGGACGGGGACTCTGTGTATGCAAAGCCTGTATCATTTGCTCTTTACCACTACCAAGTTGGTAACTAAGCATTGAAAATGGACCCGTTGTTTTGTACAATTTTGTATCCTCCAGTTTAAATTTGTAGATATCAAATGCATGAAAACCGGCATCCCAACCTGCTTTGTTAAATGGTTTAAAAATTAATGGAAATGCAGCTTGACCATTGTTACCCAGATATTGATAAGAAGATGGTACAGAATAATACTTATCAAAATCATTTACAGAGGAGTCGATTGGATAACGCCTTACAGAATCTAAAAAGCGATAAGAAATAGTAATGGAATCTGCCAGATCATCTCTGTGCTCAAAACCAAGTGTATCTAATTTATTATTGTTTTTCTTTTTTGTGGTATCTGATCCTCTTGTATTGGATTGATTTCGCTTGGCATCTAAAACATCTTTTAAACGGCCGCCTGGCAATTGGCAAAAAGCACTTGCAGCGATAAACAACCCCAGGAAAAATAAAAATACTTTTTTCATCAAATATTATAATGCAGCAATCAATTCTTTAAAAATATGTGTAAGCTTAGGCTCAGCATCTTTTGCTGCCTGTAACACTTCTTCATGAGTAATGGTATTTTCTTCTTCTCTTATACCAATATCGGTAATTACACTCATGGCAAAAACCGGCAACCCCAAATGCACTGCCGCTATCACTTCCTGTACAGTACTCATACCAACAGCATCTCCACCCAACACATGCAGCATTTTATACTCTGCTCTTGTTTCAAATGTTGGACCGGTAACGCCAACATAAACCCCTTGTTTTACTTCGTAGTTTGCATTTTTTGCAATGTTCAACGCTCTATCAATTAAATCCTTCTTGTAAGGCTCACTCATATCTGGAAAACGTGTTCCAAAAGCTTCTTCATTTTTGCCCAATAATGGGTTTAGCGTAAGCATGCTAATGTGGTCATTTATTATCATTAAATCTCCCACCTTAAAACTTTTGTTCATACCACCGGCAGCATTGCTTATTAGCAAAGTGGATATACCCAAATACTTCATTACTCTTATAGGGAACACCACTTCTTGCGTAGAATAGCCTTCATAATAATGAAAACGCCCTGCCATAGCTACTACTTTCCTCCCTCCCAATTCTCCAAAAATTAATTTGCCGCTATGTCCTTCCACCGTACTTACAGGAAAATGGGGAATTTCGCTATATGGTATTTCTTTTTCAATTTTTATTTCGCCTGTAAAACTGCCAAGACCACTACCCAACACAATACCTACAGTGGGTATAGATTGATATTTGTTTTTAATAAAAGAAACAGCTTCATTAATTTGTTGTAAAACTTCTGACATAGGTACAATGATATTGAGTTGTTTTTATAAAAAAGTATGTTGGGT
>JANPIF010000468.1:0-6218 GCA_031424845.1 Ferruginibacter sp. | reverse complement strand
TCATCCAACTCAAACTCGTTTATCAGTTTTACATAAAGTGGTTCTTTTACCTCACGGGTGTATTGTGGTGCGCCGCCGCCAAGCACGAGTTCGTCTGCAGGTAACACGGCTTCCAACACACCATTCATAAAAAATTGCAGCATACCATCTTCAGTTACTTCGCCAATTTCGCTGCAGGGTAAATCCCACTTTTCAAAAATATCCAACACAGCTTTTTCTTTTCCTTTTTCTACCACCAACAACATTCTTTCCTGGCTTTCGCTGAGGAGTAATTCCCATGCTTTCATGTCTGACTGGCGGGTAGGTACTTTTTCTAAATCTATTCGCATACCTGCTTTGCCCTTGGCGCTCATTTCGGCAGTGGAGCATATAATGCCCGCTGCGCCCATATCCTGCATGCCTACAACTACTCCTGTTTGTATAACTTCCAAGCAAGCTTCTAATAATTTTTTTTCTTGAAATGGATCACCAACCTGCACAGCCGGTAAATCCTGCACGCTGTCTGCGGTAATTTCTGCGCTCGCAAAGGAAGCGCCGCCAATACCATCTTTACCTGTTGCGCTTCCTACAAAAAATACCGGGTTGCCTTTACCTTCTGCCGTGGCAGAAACGGTTTCACCATTTTTTAAGATTCCAACACTCATGGCATTTACCAGCGGATTGGTATGATAACAATCTTCAAAATAAATTTCGCCACCCACGGTTGGTACGCCAAAACAATTTCCGTAATGTCCTATTCCTTTAACAACACCAGCTAATAAATGCTGTGTTTTAGCGTCGTGTAAATTACCAAAACGCAAAGAATTTAAAGATGCAATGGGCCTAGCACCCATGGTAAAAATATCTCTGTTAATACCACCCACGCCAGTTGCTGCACCTTGAAAAGGTTCTATAGCGCTTGGATGATTGTGACTTTCAATTTTAAATACCACACCGTAGCCATCGCCAATATCCATTAAGCCTGCATTTTCTTCACCGGCCTTAACCAGCATTTTCGCACCGTCTCTTGGTAAAGTTTTTAAGAGCTTGATGGAGTTTTTATAACTGCAATGCTCGCTCCACATACCACTGAAAGCGCATAGCTCGGTAAAGTTTGGTGTGCGACCAAGTTTTTCAATAATGAGGTTAAACTCATCGGCAGTTATTCTTAATTGTTCGGCGGTTTTTGCGGTTATTTCCATAAAAATTTGTTGCCACGAATTACACGGATTTACACGAATAAACAACCCAACGCATAAATTTTGTAACGAGAGCAGTTTTGAATGCTTGTTAGTAATCTTTTTGAAATTCTATTTTTGAACGTGTGCAAATTTACAGACCTGCTTTGTTTATGCCGAATAAATAAAAATCAATATTTTAACTATCTTCCCACATCTTAAAAATGCTGATGTTGGAATACATTTTATTTGCCATATACTTTTGTGCTTTGTGTTTTGCAGTTACAAAAATAAAATTTATAGAAGCTGCGGGGCTTGGCACAAAAATGGTTATAGGACTTTTTTGCATAAAAATAGCAGCGGGTATGGCAGTTTGGATAGTTAGCCATTATTTGTTTAATGACCTTACTGATTATTACAATACCAATAATTATGGCATACAGGAATATGAATCATTGATACATACACCCAAGGTTTTTTTTACCGATTTGTTTATTTCTCCATATACAGAACAAAGCGAATTCTTTGGTTCAAAAGTTTCTTATTGGAATGATTTGCGGTATAATATTATTTATAAAATGCTTGCATTTACAAATATTTTGAGCCGGGGCAATTATTATATAAACAGCCTGTTTTTTAATTTTGTTGCTTTTTTAGGAACGGTGGCTTTGTACAGGGTTTTTATAAATGTATATCCTGCTAAAAAGTGGGCGGTTATTGTTGGTAGCTTTTTACTGCCGTCCACATTGTTTTACAGCTCTGGCATACACAAAGATTTAATTGTGTTTACGGCGCTTTGTATATTTTGTTATTGTATATTTTTCGGTTTACAGAAAGGATTTAATCCAAAAAAAATATGCTTTTTACTGCTTTCATTTATTACAATACTTTTTATAAGAAATTTTATAGCTGTTATTTTGTTACCATGTGCGCTTGCATGGTTTGTAAGTAAAAAATATAGCATACAACCATTAAAAGTATTTGGGTTATTATTTATAGTAGGCTTAGCAGCTACAGCTTTTGCGCATAATTTTTATAAAAAAGCAGATCCATTATTGATGGTAGTCGAAAAGCAACAGGCATTTTTAGCATTGGGAACGGGAAGCACAGATTACAGGCTAGATAGCTTACATCCAACTGCCAAAAGTTTTATAAGCCTTGCTCCTACTGCTTTGCGCCATTCTTTTTTATCTCCCCTGCCGGGTGAATTTAATAATGTGTTCACCAATTTACTTTCGGTAGAAATTATTATTTACTGGTTGTTGTTTTTGCTTATGTGTTTTTTTCCAGTGAAGCATTTATTACAGCAAAATGAGTTTATTTTTTTTGGGATTATGTTTACATTTTTAATATTTCTATTTACTGGTTACATAACAAATACAGCTGGTGCACTGGTGAGATATAGAAGTATTTATTTTCCGTTTTTGATTGTACCTGTGCTTTGTGGTATTGAATGGGAGAGAATTAAAAGGGTTTTTTGAAAATACAATATCTGAATTTTCCTCTAGAAATTATACTCTTAATAGCTAACACTATGTTTACTTTTTGCCATGATGCAAAAAGTAACAAAAATTAAACCTATCCTTTGTAAGTAGTGTTTCTGTTTTATGAAAAAATTTAAATAATAAACTACTCAACCAATGTATTACAGCAGTACATAACATTGAGTCTATAAACAATAAAGTAGAAATACAATTTCTTTACACAACTCAACTTCGGAGGAGATACCCTCAACAATCAAACATATTATTTTTATAAATATCTTTATTTTTTTATTGAAAATTATTAAAAATTGAGATTTTTCAAAATATTTTTTGTTTTAAAGTTATAAAAATCGTTTTTTTGCATCAAATTAATCACAAATGAGTTCAATAAGATCAAACGCTGTAAAAAACTTAGGATTGGCAAAAGATCCGGTTAAAGTAGATAATGCCGCAAAAATTACAGGCATTTTCAATGAAAACGTCTTTACGCTGGGTGCAGCAAGACAATACTTAAGCGATGATGCTTACAAAAGTTTGCTTGCTAGTACACGTGGTGGTAAAAAGATTGACCGTGCCATGGGTAACCAAATTGCCAATGGTTTGCGTGCTTGGGCAGAAAGTAAAGGAGTTACTCACTTTACACACTGGTTTCAACCGCTTACGGGATTATCTGCCGAAAAACATGATTCATTTTTTACTCTAAAAGGCGATGGTACACCTATCGAAGAATTTGAAGGTGCTGCATTGATACAACAGGAACCGGATGCATCTTCTTTTCCAAATGGTGGATTGAGAGCAACTTTTGAAGCTAGAGGTTATACCGCTTGGGACCCATCTTCTCCCGCATTTATAATGGAAATAGGCGATGGTAAAACATTGTGCATTCCTACAATATTTGTTTCATACACCGGCGAATCGTTGGATACTAAAACACCCTTGCTCAAAGCCTTGGTTGCATTGGATAAAGCTGCGGTAGATGTTTGTCAGTATTTTGATAAAAACGTTTCTAAAGTAACGGCTACATTGGGTTGGGAGCAGGAGTATTTTGTGGTTGATGCTGGTTTGGCAAATGCTCGTCCTGATTTATTATTGAGCGGTCGTACTGTTTTTGGACATGCACCTGCGAAAGGTCAGCAATTAGATGATCATTATTTTGGTGCAATACCGGAACGTATTTATGCTTTTATGTTGGACTTTGAAAAGGAATCTTACAAACTTGGTATTCCAATTCGTACCCGCCACAATGAAGTAGCACCTTGCCAGTTTGAATGTGCACCAATTTTTGAAGAAACAAACCTTGCAGTTGATCATAATACCTTGTTGATGGATATTATGCTACGTGTTGCAAGACGCCATAACCTAATGGTTTTATTGCATGAAAAACCATTTGCGGGTATCAACGGTAGTGGTAAGCACAACAACTGGAGCATGAGTACTGATACCGGTGTTAATTTATTGGCACCTGGTAAAACACCTAAGACCAATTTAATGTTTCTTACATTTTTTGTAAATACCATTAAAGCAGTACACGATTATGCAAGTTTAATTAGAGCATCTATAGCGAGCGCAGGCAATGATCACAGGCTTGGCGCAAACGAAGCACCACCTGCAATTATTTCCATATTTATTGGTAAGTTTTTAACGGATGTTTTAAAGCAAATTGAAGAAAGAGTAAGTGGGGATTTTGATGAACAGGATGAAGCTATTTTAAAACTGGATATACATAAAAGTATTCCTGAATTAATGTTGGATAATACTGATAGAAACAGAACTTCTCCTTTTGCTTTTACAGGTAACAAATTTGAATTTAGAGCAGTTGGTTCATCCGCAAACTGTGCCGTGCCAATGACTACTCTAAATACTGTAATGGCAGAAACACTAAAGACATTTAAAATCGATGTAGATGCATTAATTGAAAAAGGGGAGAAAAAAGAAGTAGCCCTTTTGCAGATTATAAGAAAGTATATTGTAGACAGTAAAAAGGTATTGTTTGAAGGTGATGGTTACAGCGAAGAGTGGGCTTTAGAAGCGGAGAAAAGAGGACTGGAAAATGTGAAAACCACACCGCTTGCTTTGGATGCTTATGTAACTGGTGTTGCCAAAAAATTATTCTCGAGTAATAATATTTATACACATTTAGAGTTAGAAGCAAGGCATGAAATAATGTTGGAGGAGTATGTAAAAAAAGTTCAGATTGAAGCTCGGGTAATGGGAGACTTAGTAAGTACGCACATTTTACCTGCTGCAGTTAAATACCAAAATGTTTTGTTGCAAAATATTAGTGGATTAAAAGCAGCCGGATTAGCAGAAAGCAGTTATGCCAACCAATTGCAAATTGTACAAAAATTGAGTGAGCACATAAACATCATCAGCGATAAAACGGAGGCAATGATTAATGCCCGTAAAAAAGCAAATGAACTTACCCATAGCAAAGAAAAAGCTATAGCTTATTGCGATGATGTAAAAGGAAATCATTTTGATGTAATCCGCTACCATGTAGATAAACTTGAATTGATGGTTGATGACAGCTACTGGACCTTACCAAAGTATAGAGAGATATTGTTTTTAAGATAAAAGTAAAAACCCCGAAAATTTTTCGGGGTTTTTTAATGATTTTTTATGGTTAGATTATGGCTTCCCTTTTAAATTATCGGCTCCTTCTTTTATTTTATCACCAGCCTTATCCAATAATCTACCTGCATCTTTACCTAAATTTACGGCACCTTCTTTTACCTTTTGTGCTCCCTCATTAATTTTATCTCCAGCATTGTCCATTATTTGAACCAACTTTCCTTTGTTATCAATCATGCTACCGTTTGCATGAATCATTGCTCCTTCTGTGAGCATCATGGTAGTACCATCTTTCATTTTCACTTCACCATTTGTCATTACAATGGTTCCATTGCTTAAAGTTATGGATCTATCCATTACTACAGCAACCCCACCTCTCATCACCATCATTTTCCCATCTTTCATCATCATATCACCATCCCCCATTTGCATACTGGTTTGCGTCATGCCTGTAGAATCATTTCTCCTATATGTACTATCATCAGTAATCACAGTTGTTTCTGTTGTCTTTACATCCGTACATGCCATAAATGAAGTGGCAACTACGATAGCGATAATTATTTTTTTCATTTCTTCGGTTTTTTTGTTTGAATATATGATCTGTTGAAATTATCGTGCCATTGCAGAAAAAATTAAATTTTATTTTTGCGGAAATAAAAAACCCTGAATTTTTGTTTAAAATTCAGGGTGTATAAAATAAAAAATATTTCAGATTATTTTTTTCTAAAAAATAATCTTACCGGTACCCCAGTAAAATTAAAATTTTCCCGCAATTTATTCTCCAGATAATTCTGATAAGGCAGTTTTACATCATCAGGATAATTACAGAAAAATGCAAAAGTAGGTGCGTATGTTGGCAACTGTGTAACATATTTAATTTTAACGGCATTGCCTCTAACAACTGGTGGATGAAACTGCTCAATAGCTTTCAACATTATTTCATTCAACTTGCTGGTAGGCACTTTGCGTTGTCTGTTTTCAAAAACCATTAAAGCTAGTTCAATGC
>JANPIF010000467.1:0-3970 GCA_031424845.1 Ferruginibacter sp. | reverse complement strand
CTTTCTGCAGCAGGGCGGCACAAGTGGTGCGGGAATAGAGAATATGACTGCTTCGCAGCAAGTCTCCCACCAGGAACCTATTGGATGCTAGATGGACTTTTTATTATTAGAAACTGGTATCAATATAGAAATTAAACATACAATATTTAAATTCTAAGGAATTAATTAGTATACACAATAGATTTACGAATTTTTTTGAAAATTTATAAGAAATTAAAGATAGTATAGAACGAAGAGAAACATGGGCCGACATGTCTTATGATAAGGACGTAGAAATTTTATTACTGTAATTAAATTGCAAATGAAATAGTTTAGTATGCTTTTTGTGCCTTGAATGAAGACGACGGTTTTTCTCAAATACATTCATTTCTCACTTTGATTTTGTAACTCTCCAACTTGTTTTTAAGCGCCAACCATTTTTTGTCATTAAGTGTCCCTGCTGGGTAAAGTTTATTTCTAAAGTCTTTGGTTATTATTCTTAAACAATTAGGCATTTTCCCTTGCGTCTCAAATACGATTTCTTTTATGTCGTCAATCTTGAATGCTTTTTTCTTCCAAAAAAAATTATGATTGCGAATTAGAAAATAATTGTGTGATATTTGGAAGTAGTGCATTTGATAAGAAAATGCAAGGCCCCAAAATAATGAAAAGGTTAAAACAAAAAGTACACCTGCAATTTGAACAGGTCTTTTGTTATTTATTACCAAATACACTAAAATGCCAATTAATCCCCAAAGCGAAATTCCTCTAAGAGAAGTAAATTGATTTCCTTTAAATGTTTCATAAAAATCACTTGCAATAGAATCTTTGTCAATTGTTGAATTAATCGCTTTAATAAAATCTTTTTTGTCAATTACAACTTGTTTTAGAAACGATTTTATTTCCCACGAATTTGAATACATATCGTCAAAAATATATTTTATCTCGTTGTCATTGAATGTTAAAGTCGCTGCTTCCATGGGAAAGTTGATTGCATATTTAAATGGACGCTTTCCTGTTAGTGTCACTTTTTTAATATCAGTTATTGAATAAGTCTGGTCGTTAAAAGTTATAAAATCTTTGTCCAACTTAATTTTTGGCGCATTCTTAATGTAACGGTAAAAACTGTAACCTGCAAAAACATAACAAGCAATACCAAAAATTGGCAATAGTTTGTCTTGAGTTTTTATTTGTCTTTTATCGGCTGAGTTGTTATAAATAAAAAGTAAACCTGTCGCTAAAGCGACAAAGAATAGTGTCCCCAAAATAATGGAGAAGTAAAATTTGAATATGTGTCTTTTGGAAATGATGGTAGTCATAAAATTACAGGCAACACAATATAACACGCAATTTCTTATTCCTCAATATTTTTAACTTATGTACATTGAATACTTTATTCATTGAAATTCTAAATTATACATAAGTTTTAAGTCTGTTTCTGTAAAAAACTTTTACAAAAATACCTCTGGTTTATTTTTTTCTATCACATGAGAAACTTGGTTTATTACCTCAACACAACTATAGATAAATTTGTCGTCTACTTTTATTAAACTTGTTATTTCACATATATGGCCTTCGTCAAAGAAGTTATCATCAGGCTGTTTTATGTTAGAGTTCATTTTTCCAACTTCTCTCGCAAGTAGAGCATTGTAGCTTTTGCCTCGTCCATGTTTCAATGCATTGATGGCTAATTCTAAATCAGTAAAACGATTTAGAAGTACGGACTCTCCATTTTGATTTAAAATATTTTTTGCTTCTTTAAAACCATTACTGCAATTTAAGCGGTCTTGTAAAATGGCCTCAAAAATTGAGAAAATACCAACTGCCAAAATGGATTTTTCCAAACTTATCATTTGTAATGTCTTAACTAGTGAAGCAGCTCCACTCGTTTGTAATGCATCCGTTGTATTTGCTTCTACTTCTTTTAAAGCTTCGAGAGTGAATATGGCACATCTATCTATTAATTCCGAAAAAGTATGCATTAGTGATTTTTATAAAATTTTATTATGAAAGCATTAAAATGGGAAGATATTTAATTATTAGAATTTATATTTCAAATTTATAATGACAATGAAAGCATTAGTAAATCTGTAACTCGCAAATATTATTTATTCCGATATGAGGGCCCAAAATTTCTTTAGTTTATATATTTATTATGTATTTTGAATAACCATTAAGCCCAAGTGCTTTAACGTATGCAACCTTTACTTCTTCCTCACTTTTGCCTGCAGCAATTGCTCATACAATCTCATAATCGGAATTTTTTAAATGTTGAATTTAAATAAGATACATCATCAATTTCGAAGTGTATCCAATATTCAGTACAATAAAAACGGTTCCCACCAAGTGAGAACCGCTTTAAACATTGTTACATTATTTCAAAATCCTTTTATTTGCTTTCCATCTGTATAAAGGATATTTCATAATTTATCTTCCTATCCTCTCACCATTCTAAAAACTTTTACCACCCCTTCATTATAAACTTTCAAAATATAAACACCCTTTGGTAAAAAACCAAAGTTGGTGGTTATATTATTACCGTCATAATTTACTTTTTTAAAGTAAACCGTTTTGCCGGTTACATCTGTTACCTGCAAGTTGTACATACCTTTTTCAGCTATCATGCTTATGTTGGTAGGGCCGTTTGTTGGGTTAGGGTACAACAAATCTTTGGTAGCTGCTGTAGGAATGATTAATGGCGTTTGTTCTACATCGCCTCTTAAACAACCTGCAAAAGTTATGGCCAATGTTTTTAACGCACTGCTGCCGCAACTGCTATTTGCTTTCACAGTTATGTTGCCTGTTTTTGTACCAAAACTTACCACAATGTTAGTAGTGTTTTGTCCGCTTACGATGGTAGCCTGCGGCGGTACTGTCCATGTGTATGAGGTAGCGCCAGGCACTGCTGCAATGCTGTAAGAAACATTTTTTTGTTTTGAACAAACTGCTGCCGGTCCGTTTATACTGACAGGCATTGCAGGTGTACCGCTTACCGCTAAACATGTATTGGCACTGTTGCCACAACTGCTGTTAGCTCGTACACAAATATTTCCTGTACTAAATGTTGAAGAGAAATTTACAGTGATAGTTGTTGAACCTTGTCCTGCTGTAATTGTTGTACCAGTTGGTACCGTCCATGTGTAAGATGTAGCGCCATTCACTGCTGCAATGGAATATACTTTTGCAGTTTGGCTGCATAGTCCTGTTGTTTGACCACTAATGGTTGCAGGTGTTGCTGCGGCACCTTGTACAAATAAAGTTCGTGGCGTATTACTTGGGCTTTGTCCGCATGCATTGGATGCTGCTACTACAATATTGCCAGATGTAAAACTACTGCCAAAAGTTACGGTGATAGATGTGCTGCCTTGCCCTGCGGTAATGGTTGCTCCGGTTGGTACCGTCCACACATAAAATGATGCATTTGTTACCGGACTAATGCTGTATGTATTTCCTGTACTGTTGCAAATTCCACCTGTGCTTCCTGTAATAGGACCTGGTGTTGCAGGCACTGCTCCGGTGGGAGTGGTTGTTGCACTTGCTGTACCACTACATCCTGTTAAGTTTGTTACTGTAACTGTAAACGTTGCTGCAGTAGTTGCAAGTATACTTTGCGATGTTGCGCCGGTGTTCCATAAATAACTGCTGTAACCCCCACCTGCATCTAAAGCAGTTGCACTACCTCCGCAGAACGACAATGTTCCGCTAATCACAGGTGTTGGTGAAGCCGCATTTGTAATAGTTTTACTGATGCTACCTGTGCACCCATTACTGTTTGTAACTGTTACTGTGTAAGTGTTTGCCGCATTCACTGTAATAGATTGTGTAGTTGCTCCGGTACTCCACAAATAACTATTGTAACCGGCATCAGCAGTTAATGTTACAGAGCCTCCCGGACAAATAGCAGCATTTCCGCTGATGCTTGGTGTTGGTGGGTTATAAAAATTGGTTGTTGCACTTGCACTGCCTGAGCAGCCATTAGCATTGGTTACTG
>JANPIF010000466.1:0-3453 GCA_031424845.1 Ferruginibacter sp. | reverse complement strand
CACCCAAAATAGCAAAGTATGCTTATGGTAAGGATTATCATGAAATAATAAGAGAGAAACTACATCATTTTTTCTTTTTACTAAAAGAGAGAATAGGTGACATTAATGGACGTGGGTTTGTGGATAGTGCACCAGTACTCGAACGTGCATGGGCGCAAAAAAGTGGACTTGGATGGATTGGTAAAAATGGCAATTTGATTAATAAAAAACAAGGGTCGTTTTTTTTTATTGCTTCTTTAATTACTGACCTGGAATTAATAGCCGATGCTGCATCAGTAAAGGATTATTGTGGTACTTGTACAAAATGCATTGACCAATGCCCTACGGAAGCAATATTGCCAGATAAAATTGTGGATGGTAGTAAATGTATTTCTTACTTTACCATAGAGTTAAAAGATGCATTGATACCGGATAAAATGAAAGGCAAATTTGATGATTGGCTTTTTGGTTGCGATGTGTGCCAGGATGTTTGCCCATGGAATAGTTTTGCAAAACCAACCAGCGAAAAAGCCTTTGGAGCAATTAATGAAATATTACATTTTACCAGAAATGATTGGGACGAATTAACCGAAGAAAAATTTAAAATAGTTTTTAAAGACTCTCCTATTAAGCGAACAAAATTTGCAGGAATAAAAAGAAACCTACATTTTCTTAAATAGTTTTATTGGTGGCTTTCTACATAATTCTTTAAAGATTGTAAAGCGTTTTCATAGCCTGATCCTGCCATTTTTTCTATAAATATCCCACTGAATTTTTCCCATGGATACCACTTTAGTTTGGTAATAGCTACCCATTGCGCTTGCATATTTCCTTGCTCTTGTACCCGCATTAACGAAATAGTATTTTCAGAATCATTTTCGCCTTCTCGTTTTAATAAAAAACTAATTGCGGGATATTTTTTTTGAGTTATAAGGATGGTATTTTTTTTTCCGTTGGTTATCCACTCCGCATAATCATTTACTTGGTTGCCACTTTTATTTATTGTTATTGCAGCCGAATCATTTACAAACACCGGGTGCCAATGTTTCCAATTTTTAAGATCACTTATTTCATTAAAAAGTTTAATGGAATCTGATTGTACGGCTACTGCTCTAGCAGTAACAATTTTGCTAGGTATAAGCAACGATATAAGTGTTATAAAAATAAATATTCCTATAAAAACGATAAGTGCACCTTTTACTATTTTCATTTTATTCCCATTTAAAGGCCTTTACGGCAACTGCATAAACAATAATACCCCATAATAATAATATCCCAATTTCCATTCTCACATCCCACAGGTTTAACCCTTCAAAAGCCACGCTACGCATAGCTGTATTTAAATATGTTAAGGGCAATGCTTTGGAAATTGGCTGTAACCATTTTGGAAATGCTTCAACCGAAAAAAAAGTACCCGCCAGTAAAAATTGTGGCAGTGTAATTAAATTAGCCAAGGGTGGTATAGTGCTGTCGTTTTTGGCGAGACCACTAATTATAAAACCAAAACCCATGAATACTACTAATGCAAGAAAACTTAAAAAAAGCATTTCAAAAAAAGTTATCCAGCCATTTATTAAGGTAAATTCAAAAAAGAAATAACCTGCTCCTATAATTACTATTGCAGTAATCATTTGAAATATTATTCTACTGAGTGCTTCTCCTAAAATAATATATGTTCTGCTTATAGGGGTTGCAAAAAAACGTTTTAAAACTAAATTACTCCTTAAGTTAAAAAACGTAAATGCTACTCCAAAAACACCCACACTTAGCAGAGAAAAACCTAATTGACCCGGCAATATAAAATCAATTGTTTTATATTGTCTTATCACCGCAATATCTCTAGGCACGTCAAAATCAAAGAATGCATAAGTTGGTCTGTTCTTAAACTGCTTATTACTTACCTCATTTATTTTCCCATCTATAAGCGCTTTGGCTTGAGGCCATCTATCATTACTGGAAGTGGTGCTTTTAAAATCTACTTTGTAAGGAGAACCTGCGCCGGGTGTTTTGGTAATATTTAAAATACCTGCAATGGATCCTTTCTTTTGAGCAGTTTTTAATTGGCTGGGAGTAAATTTTAAAATTCTCACTCCTTGCGTATTTTTTAAAGCCGTGTATAACTCATTTGTAGTATCTGCTCCTTCCGCCATTACAATCTTATAGCTCTGCATTCCACTTCCGTTACCTATAAAACCAAATACAATGATAAAAACAAACGGAAAAACAAAACTGAAAATAACTGATGAGGGGCTTCGTAAAAGAGATCTCAAACTTGCTTTGGTAATTGCAAACATTGCCGTTAACTGGCTATACTTCATAAGCATTTTAATTATTCGGTAAAACTAAAAGAAAAATAGGAGAAAAAAATTGAAATATAAAGACAATTGTCGTAAGTTCGTGGACAAATGTCAGGATATGAAAAAGATTAAAAAATTTGTTCCCAAAAAGTTTGAAGAAAATGCACCACAAAAAACTCTGCGTGAGCCTTCTACTGATTATGGTAATACAAAATCAGATAATCAATTAAAGGATTTTACTTATAGCAATTTTAAAAAGGTTGCAGATAAAGTTCCGTTTACACAAGCAGAATGGGCAAATATATTACATGTAAGTGAGCGTACCTTACAGCGCTATTCAAAAGATAATCATTCGTTTGCACCAATAAATGCCGAGCGTATTGTACTTATAGAAAAAGTTTTACAACAAGCAAAACTAACCTTTGGCTCCACAGATAAATTTTATGATTGGATAAAGCGTGAGCCATACATGATAGAAGGTAACTTATCCGTACAATCTCTTTCTACTTTTGAGGGAATACAAAATGTACTTACACAATTAGGGCGTATTCAACACGGAATATTCGCATGATAGTATATAGAATATGCAATGCATTGTATAGTGATGATCTTTCAGGGACAGGTGCCAAACTTTTTGGTGGCAGGTGGAACTCAAAAGGTGTTTCTATGTTATACGTATCTGAACATATTTCCTTAGCAGTGGTGGAAATGCTCGTACACAACCAATTTAAAGATTTTAGTATTGACTTAAATTTGTTGCATATTTCTTTTCCCGATACTATAGAAGTAAAAGAAATAAAACAGATTAAAATGAAATCAGATTGGAGGGAAGATTTGGGCTATACCCAATTTATAGGGGATCAATTTATCCAATCTGCATCACATGCTATTTTAAAAATTCCATCTGCAGTTATTACTCAAGAAAACAATTATATCATCAACCCCATGCATGGAGATTTTAAAAAAATAAAAATTACAGAAACAACCTCTTTCAGCACAGATAAAAGGCTTTTCAGCATTTAAAATGAATACAGTTTATTTATTGATTGGTAGCAATTTGGGCAATAGCAAAAAGCAATTAATACATGCAATTAATTGTATTGAAGAATCAATTGGGGAGGTCAAAAAATCTTCTAGCATTTACAGTACTGCAGCATGGGGAAACACTGATCAGCCA
>JANPIF010000465.1:0-4943 GCA_031424845.1 Ferruginibacter sp. | reverse complement strand
TTGATAGTAGCCCTATTCTCCTTATAATATACACCCCGGTACCCCATATGCGAACCCAGCGCCATCGGCAGCGGCAACGTAGTGATTTGTCCCACGCTGTATTTATTGTTAGGGGATACTGTATCGTAAAGGCTCATCCCGTTATCTTTCGGGTCCTTTGCAATGGCGATCAGTTTCCGCAGCGCCGCCTCATCCGCGCTTACGATTGGTTTAGGGATGGCGGGTGTTGTTGTCTTCTGTGCGGTGGCAATGCAGGCAAATAAAGTCATGAGGATAACCAGCGTAGAAGTATAATTTCCGGCGTATTTCATTCGGCGATATTTCCGCACAAATTAATGTTTTTAAAGAAAACGGGTTTGAACTACTTAGCCTCGTATTGAAAGAGTTTATTACAGCACAGATATCCTAACGCTCTGAGCCATGCTCTTGCCCTCGTTGACGCCTTCAATTTAATAATAATAATCGAGTCATTCCCTGATTAATTAAACTGCTGCCGTTCTTGCCCTCGTTGGCGCCTTAAATTTACTAATAATAATCGAGTCATTCCCTGCTTAATTAAACTCCTGCCGTTGTTGGTTTGCAGCAGAGGATAAAGCTAAGCGTACCAACAACACAGGGTGCGTATTAGCCATAATTCTTCTACTCTTCCAAATAGTTGGTAAGCATGTTAAATTCAACAACTCATGTATTATAAAATTTATGACAACACCAGCGGAAAGTACTTCTAATTTTTATTGCATCCATTTGCTTTTAAAATTGAATCCATCCGGATCTGAATCCGTTTTTTTTCAACCTCCGGCAATTGAGGTGATAGCCCATTCAAAACTTGGTCAGCAATTAAAGGGTTATAAACGTATCTTATCTGGTAATGTTCTTCAGAAATACCAATTAACTCCTTCGGAGAAGAGTCAAAGTACAGCACCTTGGTTGGAAATGGCATTTGCTCAAATTCAGAAAGTCTGCTTGCAAACAAAGAGTCCTTAAGATTTGCAGCTGAAAACTTTTTTTCAAATTCAGTCCAGTTGCAAACCCAATTAATTGTACCTATTTCACTCGTCTTTTCATTAACTCTATAAAGGCACGAGCTCAAAAAAGCAATCGCCCAAATTAATATAATACCTATAAGAATTGTCTTCACATTTACCATGGATAACTTGTTCTTGCCCTTGTTAGCGCCTTCAATTTAATATTAATAATCCAGTCATTCCCTGATTAATTAAACTGCTCCCGTTGTTGGTTTGCAGCAGAGGATGAAGCAAAGCGTACCAACAACACAGGGTGCGTATTTGCCATAATTCTTCTACCCTTCCAAATAGATGGTAAGCATGTTAAAATCATCAACTCCTGTATTATAAAATTTTGCTGATGAATAATAATAGTCTTCAGGGTGCAAACATAAACCTGCCTTTACAGGGTTGGCGTGTATGTAATCGATCTTTTGCTGTAAAACTCTTGGTGTAAATAAATCAACTGATAATGCATTCCTTTTCCATAGTTGATATGTCCTGTCTTTTGCATTTACTTTAAAAGTTTCCAATAACAAAGGGTTGGTGAGTTTTAAATCTTCTTTTATCTTTTGAGCGGTAAAGGTCATAAAATGATGTTGAAGCTTTGCTTTGGTAACAGGGTGAAGTGGTTGCCACACTAGATGGATGTGGTTACTCATTATAACGAATGCATAAACTTTCACCTTATTTTCCTTTACACAATATTGCAGGCTTTCTATTATTATGTCTTTATACTTATTATTACTTAAAATAGGCTGCCAGTTTAGTATAGTTGCGGTATAAAATTGTGGCCACTCTATAGAAAACATCATTTTCATTTCTTAAAATACTAAAAATCTTTTATAAGCATAGATGCGTTACATGTTGTTGGTACGCTCGGCTACTTCCTCTGCTGCAAACCAACAACGGCGGTCGGTATGATTTGGCAATGGATGGGAGTGGATGGATGGAATGCCAACAACGGCGAGAATGATGACTGGGTGGTAGCCCGCTTGTTCAAGTTCATAAGCAGCTATAAGTCCGCTCACCCCGGCTCCAATAATGTATATTTTATTTTTATGCTCCATAGATTTTATTTGTGTTTCATTCGGTAAGGGCATTACATGCTTAGAACGTTTTTAGCTTTGCGAAGAGACTGAATTGAAAACACAAATATCTTTTGGAATTCTGAATAGTAAACTTAATTTTTCGGTGACCGTAAGTTGAAGTGCAGAAGGTTTGGGGCTTTGAAGTTTTGAAGCAATGTTGAGCAGTTGTTCCAGCTGTTGGTAGTACTCCTCGTCATTTCGCTGCGCTCATTCCTGTGGGGTACTACTGCCCATCCGGCAGCCCTTGGGCGGTTTAGCTTTGTAGGGCTTTTATTGAAGCAAAGGTCTCGTAAGTCACGAACCTAGGCGAAGATTCTACTTTTTTTGCTTACGGCACATTCCATAAAACGCTGGTGTCTCTGGTAATGAAACTTAAATCTTTAAGATATATGAGTGAATCACTAGGAATATTTATCCCATTCTCGTTTCGTAAAGTTACTTGTAGCGAAACAGGAGAATTTGGCATTAATTTCAAGCGAAGAGTAGTGTCATATACATTTGGAGGATTGCGGAGAACAGCTCCGCCAGCACTATAACCACTAGAAATAATTGAAGAGT
The DNA here is from genome assembly GCA_031424845.1 of Ferruginibacter sp. Taxonomy (GTDB): domain Bacteria; phylum Bacteroidota; class Bacteroidia; order Chitinophagales; family Chitinophagaceae; genus Ferruginibacter. Next base: position 2,290 of record JANPIF010000465.1, on the reverse strand, counting down.
AAACAAAATTTCTATTTTGAGTTTGAACGATAAATCTAGCTGACAAATAAATTGCCGGGTATGCAAAAAAATCATGCTTAAAAACTTTATTGGGATAAATTACCGAGACTTCTCTTGTTCCAAAAGCTTTATCACTGCTGCCTACCTCAATAGAAATTGAGCCGTTTTTATTGGGCCTTCCCGAAATTTTATAAAAGCCTTTCTCGTCTGTAAAAGTTTTGGTGACGAACGAATAGATACATCTTGTTCCGTTGTGGTTGCATTCAGACATAATAATTGGAACATTGCTGAGGGGCCTGTTAGAATTGAATTCATAAACAAATCCTTCTGCTTCATATAAACCAGTCTTTTCTTTAGTACAACCAAGAAACATAAAAATATAGAAACCAAATAAAATTATTTTGACTTTCATATCTAAAATTTAATATTTAGAAAAATAAGTTTAAAAAAGAAATAATAAATATTATTTCTTCCACAAAAGATCAAGGTATTGTTGTTTGTTGTGAAGAGATTTAAACAATTCACTTACCCATTTGTAAAAACCAATAGATAGTCGCAATGTTTATTCCCGTAGCTTGAAGTTACTAAAAACATCCCTGAATATTCTTGCTTTATCTGCTGATATACTCATATTCTGTTTGCATTAATGTGTAGGCTTTGCTGACATTGATTTGATCGAAAAGTACTTCCCCAAACTAGTGCAGATATGCAGCATGGCAAAGTGCGGATGGGTATCTGTGCTTAGCTTGAACCATACTCTTAATTGCCGCACACAGAACCAAGCTACAAAAAGGCAAAATTTGTGCGCAAAACGGAGTTTTGTTTCGTCAGCCTTGAACAAAGGCTATGATCATTTTTAAGCTAAATTGAAGTAACCAAACTTCTTGTCATATCAAATGCAGTATCAGAGATATGACTTTTAAAGAGTTTTATATTTTTTAAAGAACAAAAAGATCTTATAATTTCAGAATCACTTTTACTACAACTTGCACCAATTATTATTTCTTTTATCAGATAGTGCGGTACTTCAAACAGACAAATGTCGTATGGCTCTTTTTTAATTATACTTTTTGCTCGCTGTAGGAATAATAATAATCTTTCTTCTTTTTCATATTCCCATTCATCGGATTTTGTGAACATTAGATTGTAATCAAGTGTCTCACCGGATTTATAGGGTATTCTTATACGATCTTTCGAATATTTTACTTCTTGAAAAACTATATCTGATTTGAATTGTGCTCTATAGGAAGCGAAGAAGGGATCATCATTATCAAATCCAATACAAAAACCCTTATGTGAGGAAGCATAATGTGCCCACATCAAGGTACTATTCCATCTTTTAGAAAAAGAAATTATTCCGATCGTTGATAGCATTTTTAAGACACTTTCTTGATTAAACTTTTCCCGCCAATTGTTAGCTAGGTTTTTCTTTACTGCAGTTATTTGTGTTTTAATTTTTCTTTGTTCTAAATTTACAAGTTCTTTTCTTTTTGCCTTTTGTGTTACCTTCTTTTTAATAATCTCGATGTTGTTTCTCAAGAGTGTTTCTAAAGCTTCAGTTGTTTCTTCAATTGAAGGTAGAACAGGAAGACATTCAAAAGGGTCATTTAAATCACCGGGTTGAGTGAACCTAAGTAAACTGTCTTTAAAATATGGTAATCTTTCGGGTGGGAGATATTTGTAACTTAAATTCAAAATTTTGCGTTTATTACTTTTTTATTTTCTTAGGCTTGTGTCACACAAAAACTTTGCTTTGTTCTGTTTAAAATTAGCTTTTTATTATTCTTATAATTTACAACTCTGTTTGCTATGTTTGCGTATGCCACTTAGCCTGGGTTCGTGACACACGAAACCTTCTCTTCGATAAATTTCGCATAAATCTCACAAATAATCAAAGTTGAAAAATGTTCCACTCCCCCGCATAGCCGGGATAGAAGCGGAAATACTTTTTTGTTGCATTTGAACAAAAAAGATTGTAGCGTATAGCCCGAGACAAATGTTCAACAATGTTCCATCAGCAAATGCTCCCCTATCTTCTACCCCGCTAATTCAAACTCCTAAAATCCACCGGTACCAACTTGCTTACGCCGGGCTCCTGCATGGTTACGCCATAAATAACATCTACGGCGCTCATGGTTTGTTTGTTGTGGGTTACAATAATGAACTGCGAGTTTTCGCTGAACTGTTTTATCATGTTGGTAAACTTGCCTACGTTGGCATCATCGAGCGGGGCATCTACCTCATCTAAAATACAGAATGGCGCAGGCTTTATTAAATAGATGGCAAACAA
>JANPIF010000464.1:0-4402 GCA_031424845.1 Ferruginibacter sp. | reverse complement strand
TTTTAGCAGATATAAAAGGCTGAAAGGCTTTAATGTGCTACATCCTATGGGGTTTGACAGTTTTGGTTTACCAGCCGAGCAATATGCTTTGGAAACAGGGCAACACCCTGCAGTAACCACCGAAAAAAATATTGAAACCTTTAAGGCCCAGCTGGATAAAATTGGTTTCTGTTACGATTGGAGCAGAGAAATTCGCACCAGCGACCCATCATATTATAAGTGGACACAAACCATTTTTTTAAAATTATTCAACTCTTATTTTTGTAACACCTGCAAGCAGGCTAAACCAATTACAGAACTTATTGAAAAATATCAAAGCAGAGGCGGGAGTAGTTTTACTGCTGAGCAATGGAAAGCTTTTTCTGATAAAGAACAGGCAGATATTTTAATGAAGCGCCGCCTTGCATTTTCTAAATTTGGTGAGGTAAACTGGTGCGAAGCATTGGGTACTGTTTTAGCAAATGATGAAGTAGTAAATGGTGTGAGCGAACGTGGTGGGCACCCTGTTATAAAAAAGAAAATGCGCCAGTGGTATCTGCGCATTACTGCATATGCTGATCGTTTGTTGCAAGGATTGGAAACCGTCCAGTTCAGCGACGCCATGAAAGAAATGCAAAGGAACTGGATTGGGAAGAGTGAGGGAGCTGAGATGGAATTTGGAATTAGGGACTTGGAATTAGGTATCAACGTGTATACCACAAGACCAGATACTATTTTCGGTGTTGATTTCTTAGTATTGGCTCCTGAACATTCATTAGTTAGTCAAATCACAACAGAGGCTGAAAAAGAAAAGATAGATGAATACCTTACCTATGTAAAAAGCCGCAGCGATCGTGAACGCCAGAGTGAAGTAAAACAAATTACTGGTTGCTTTACGGGGGCTTATGCAACCAATCCATTTAATGGGAAACCAATACCTGTATGGATTGCAGAGTATGTATTGGCAGGTTATGGCACAGGTGCAATTATGGCGGTGCCTTGTGGCGACCAACGTGATTTTGCATTTGCAAAGCATTTTAATATTTCAATTACAAACATTATTGGTGAGCATTACAATGGCGAAGAAGCCAATTCAACCAAAGATGCAACACTACAAAACTCCGGTTTTTTAGATGGCATGTTAATGAAAGATGCTATTGCAGTTGCCATTAATAAAATAGAAGAATTAGGAATTGGTAAAAGAAAAATAAATTACCGAATGAGAGATGCGGGCTTTAGTCGCCAGCGTTACTGGGGTGAACCTTTTCCAATTGTTTGGGAAGATGAAATAGCAGTGCCATTAAGTGAAAATGAATTGCCGCTGGAATTGCCTCATGCAGAAAAATATGGTCCGGGACCAGAAGGCGAAGGACCATTGGCCAATATGGAAGAGTGGGTGAATACTGAAAAGGGCCGCAGAGAAACCTCTACCATGCCCGGTTACGCAGGTTCTTCATGGTATTTCTTGCGATATATGGATCCTAACAATACACAAACTTTTTGCGACCGCAAAGCAAGCGATTATTGGAACCAAGTAGATGTATATGTAGGCGGCACTGAACATGCAGTTGGGCATTTATTGTACAGCCGTATGTGGACGAAAGTGTTATACGATTTGGGTTATGTTGGTTTTGATGAACCGTTTAAGAAGTTGGTTAACCAGGGGATGATACAGGGTAGTAGCAGGTTTGTGTATAGAGTTGCTTGGGACTTCAATAATTATCCTGATAATTTTGAACCATCCTTTTTACCAAATTTATTTATATCAAGTAGTATTTTTGAAAAATGTAAAAAATTTGATAGTGATACAATTGAAAAAGTAAAAGATATAGCAGTAAAATTATTTGAAAAATCAGTTGATAATTTTAAAGAATTTTCTTTTTTACCGGACTTGTCATTTTATGCTTTGAGAGTCGATGTGAATTTTGTTGATGGTTTAGAATTGGATATTTCTGAATTTCAGAAATGGAAAAATGGTGCGTACTCAAATTCTCAATTTATTTTAGAGAATGGCAATATCTATTCTTCCCGTCTAGGACAGGTTGGAGTTTATATCTGCGGAGCAGAAGTAGAAAAAATGTCCAAATCAAAATACAACACGGTAAATCCTGATGTATTGGTTGACAAATATGGCGCAGATACTTTCCGCATGTATGAAATGTTTCTTGGTCCGGTAGAGCAAAGTAAACCTTGGGATACAAAAGGTATTGAAGGAGTACACCGTTTTTTAAAAAAATTATGGCGACTGTTTTACACTGATGTAAATCCTGCAACAAATGCACCAGGCAAACAGGTTTGGAACGATGAAAAACCTACAGATGCAGAGTTCAAAATCCTGCACAAGACCATTAAAAAAATTGAGCAGGATACGGAGAACTTTTCTTACAACACTGCTGTTGCAGCATTTATGATAGCTGTAAATGAAATGGCAGATGCTAAATGTTTTAAGAAAGAAATCTTATCACAATTATTAATTATTCTTTCACCTTATGCACCGCATATTACGGAAGAGTTGTGGAGTTTATTAGGTTGTGAAGGTTCAATATTAGATGCAGCATACCCAATACTTGAAGAAAAATATTTGGTAGAAGCTACCAAAGAATATCCAGTTTCTATCAATGGTAAAATGCGCTCGTCTGTAAATTTACCAACAGAAGTAACAGAAGAAGAAGCAAGGCAGGCAGTACTTTCAACTGAAGCTATAACCAAATGGTTGGAAGGAAAAGAAATAAAGAAATTTATTTTCGTAAAGGGAAGAATGATAAATGTGGTGGTGTAGATGTTGAACCACAAAGGCTCCAAGCAAAGAAAAAAACACAAAGATTTTTACACACAAAAGATTTTCACAAAAAATACAAGATTTTAAAATCTTGTGTTCTTTGTGTTTTATTTCTTTGTGTCCTTTGTGTTTAAATTACTACTCTTAATATCTTACCTTCAATCAATGAACCAAGACCTTGCTTTTACGCTTCAAAAACATAAACCAAATTATCACCCCATTATTAAAATTGATGCTGAAAAAGACAGTTTTTTTCCTTTTAATTTTACCCCATCCAATACAGCCATTACTAAAGAATTAATTGGCAACACTACCCTATTTACTGAATGGATAAATGCATCTCTTAAAAAAGAAAAAGCAACTTTTGGCATTGGTGGTTACAATGAAAACCGCACACTTTACAGTCGCAGTAATTTGTTTGATGCTGCACAGGCACGCACTTTACACCTCGGTGTAGATATTTGGGGACCAGCAGGTACACCAGTTTATGCACCCATGGGTGGTATGGTGCATAGCTTTGCCTTCAACAATAATTTTGGTGATTACGGTGCAACCATTATTCTTCAACATAATTTAGATACTACCGCTTTTTATACTTTGTATGGGCATCTTTCACTTGCAGATTTAACCGATATGCGTGTAGGAAAATTTGTAACCCGTGGCGAGGTAATTGCACATTTTGGCAACGCAGAAGAAAATGGGAATTGGCCGCCACATCTTCACTTTCAAATTATAGAAGATATTGGTTTGTGGATAGGTGATTACCCCGGCGTTTGTAGTTTGAATGATGCTGAGAAGTTTTTAACAAATTCTCCGGATGGTAATTTGATGTTGAATTTTTAAGAATTGCATAACCTTTACCAAATCGGCCATTTTAAGACTTTATCTCAAGATGTTATTTTTATTGTAGATTTTGAGATAAAATCTCAAAACATCATTCGCCAACCACACTCCGATAAAAGTTGAAGAAAGATTCTTTGCTCAAAGGCTGGCGGATGGGAAGTAGTACCCCACAGGAATGAGCGAAGCGAAATGACGAGGAGTACTACGGACAGCCGCAGCAAAAGTTGAATAGATGTCCACCGCCCACAGCCCCAAATATTCCGTATATTTAAAAAAACATAACCTTTTAAAGATTATTTTTGCACCCATATAATTTTACAAATGGAAATAACCCCCGGCGTACTTCTAAAGGGCATTGACAGTCCTGCAGACCTAAAAAAACTCAGCAAGGAGCAAATGCAACAGGTAACTGATGAGTTGCGCCAATATATTATAGATGTGGTGAGTGTGCATGGTGGGCATTTTGCGGCTAGCCTCGGTGTGGTAGAGCTTTCAGTAGCATTGCATTACGTATTTAATACACCATACGACCAATTAGTTTGGGACGTCGGTCACCAATCTTATGGGCATAAAATTCTTACCGGTCGTCGAGATAATTTTCCAACCAACAGAAAACAACATGGCTTAAGTGGTTTCCCAAAGCGCAGTGAAAGTGAGTATGATACTTTTGGTGTGGGGCATTCTTCTACCTCTATATCGGCAGCGCTTGGTATGGCCATGGCGAGCCAATATAAAGGTGAAACAGATAGGCAACATATTGCAGTAATTGGCGATGGTGCCATGACGGCAGGTATGGCTTTT
>JANPIF010000463.1:0-14251 GCA_031424845.1 Ferruginibacter sp. | reverse complement strand
TATTCCCGAAAAATTAAACATGTTTATTCAAAAAAATATAAAGGGGTGCCATCAGATATGACTTATAAAGGTTTTGAATCTGTATATGTTTTTGCAAGATTAATAACCCGATATCCTGATGACTTTATGAGCCACTTAAATGAATATTCTTACAAAGTTTTTAATGAATACAACTTTAAGGCTGTGTATGTAAATAAGAAAAATAACATTCCTGATTATTTTGAAAATAAGCGCCTTTATTTCATGAAAATTTTGAATGGGAAAATCTCAAAGGCTTGGTAAATTTTATTAATAACATGTAAGGCACTTGTACTTTTTTAAAAACTTTTGCGTAATACAAAAAAGCCCGCATTGCTGCCGGCTTTTTCCAAACAATCCATAAAACAAATCGATTATTAAAATTTAGGACATTTAGTTGAGTTACTACTGCTATTATATCTATCAAGAAATTTTTGGTATGTTAGGGAAATTTCAAACCCACCTCTTCCTGTACTTACTCTCTTTAAACCTGAAATATTTACATCGTAACTTACAGCAATTGCTATAGGTTTCGCTTCAACTTTTACTACAGGTATTATTGCGTCATTTAAACGCATATATGAACCCCCATGTATTACATATTTGGGCGTAACGGGGTCATCTAGTTTTAAGGAATAGATTAATCCTCCTATTATTTCATTATTCACTCCTTGTTTTGAATAATCACCTTCAAAAGTAATGTAAGAATAATCTGTTGTACTCATTCTTATCCCTGCAGAAGCAACCCATTTAGGCGCCATTTCTATTTTATTATCGCTGTAAAAAGATATTTTTTTAGATTTATTAAAATGATGATATGCTAAACCCATATATAAATTGTTATCATTATTTTCTCCTAGTTGTGAATTAAAACTTAACCCAGCAGTTCCATCAAAATACGAATAAGATGGCTTTGCAAAATTTTCTCCATTTAAAGCATTGGGATCATAACTTGTACCATTAAATTGGCTGTTTGTCGTCATTTTACTTCTATCAACTCTTCGTTGCACATACCCTCCCATTATAGCCATTGATAAATACATGCTTCTTTCTGCACTAAGCGATTTATGATAATTAATAGCGGGTAAAATATGCGTTGATGTTAGATCTACCGTGCCTGCTTTATCATATAATACCTGCCCTCCAATTGTTAAATAATCAGATGATTCTCCCACAAGTAATTTATATTCTGCATTTGCAGATACAGTATTATATGCATTTGTTACACTATTCCATTGAGATCTATATACAGATTGCACCCTTACATCACCTGAGAAAAGCCCTGCAAGCGCAGGGTTTCGCAAGAGAGGAGTTTCTGATAATTGAGAAAAATGTAAATCTTGAGCGCTTGCAAACATTGTTGTACCTGTAAGCAATAGTGTAAGAAAATATATGGAAAATATGTTTTTCATAAAAACGATTAATCAGTAATCTATTCGAACAAATGTCAATGTTAAAACGTTTTTTATTTGTAATTGTTTTGACTAAAATTTATTTATTTGTCCACAAAATGGACGTTTATTTAATGAGCGCAATATTTCCTTTGTACACCAAAGTACTGTTGTTGTCACATTGTATTTCTATCATATAAACATATACATCTGTATTCATTTTTTGACCTTTGTAAGTACCATCCCATCCTAATGTAGCATCATTTGCTTTAAAACTATACCGGGCAAAAACCTCTTCTCCCCAACGGTTAAATATTCTGGCTTGTTTAATAGTAAACAATCCTGTACCTCTAGGATAAAACACATCATTTGATCCATCACCATTTGGTGAAAATGTATTTGGAATAAAAACATTTGCCCCATCACACAATACATAAATGGTAACTAAAGAAGATGCTGTACACCCCCCTGGGTTTGCAACGGTAACTTTATATTGAGTTTCAAGATTAGGTTTTACAGTAATTGAAGGAGTGGTGCTGTTTACCATCCACGTAGTGGGTGTCCATTTTACACTTGTTACATCTGCAGAAACGGTTGGGGTGAGGGTAATGGTTTGCCCCACGTTTATAGTTTTATTAGCACCTGCAGTTACAGTCGGTATCGGATACACTTTTATTGGAAACTTTGCAGTGTCTGTAAAACAGTTTTTATCATCAGTACCTATTACTGTATACTCTGTAGTAACATTAGGTGTGGCTTTAACTGTTGGCCCTGTAGTTGTATTTAACCCTGCTGCCGGGCTCCAGGCATATGTAGCCGCACCCGATACATTTAACAAACCAGATTCGCCCACACACAATGTATCTTTTAAGCCACCCAACATTTGAAATGGAAATTTTACGCCCACCTTAATAGTATCTTTATTTGTACATCCAAATGCAGATGTACCTATTACATAATATTCTCTCAATGAATCAGGTGTTGCTACCGGAGACGGACAATTAGTACAACTTAATCCTGCGGCTGGCGACCATGTAAATGATGGTGCACCTGTTGCTGTAATGGTTTGCCCAGTGCCTTTGCATATTAAAATATCTGCTCCAGCATTTATGATTGGTTTGGGATAGGCTTCAAATGAACTGTAAGCAGTATCTCTACAACCGCTGCTGTTAATGGCAGTAAGTGAAAAATTAGTTATGCCACTGTTGTTAAAAAGCATTGGAGGTATTGATTGACCGACTGCTGTTGTACCATTATCGAAAGACCATTGCCAATTAATAGCAGAAGTATCAGCAATTAATAAATTTCCATTAAAATTCATAGTAAGTGGAATACAACCATTAGCAGATTGTGTTGCAGATATTACAGGTGTTTTTACCACACGAATAGGAACAGGAGAAACTATTGTATCTGTACAACCGGATTGTGTATTTGCTACAAGCTTTGGATAATATAGTCCGGTGGTAGCATACATATGTGTAGGTTCAAAAGCGGTAGAAGTATTTCCATCACCAAAAAACCATTCGTATCCTGTAATAATATCGTTGCTTGCTGTTGTATTTGTGAACACTACATTTCCGCTATTACATCTTATTAAAGTATCTGCAGCAAATGCGGTAATTACCCCACTTACTTTTATAGTATCAATACCTTGAATAGCTACATTGCAACCGAGTGCATCTGTTAATATCATTTTAGGTACGTATACTCCCGGAATAGTATATGGATGTGTAACCACAGAGTCTAAAGTGGCATATGTACTACCATCATTGTAATCCCAGATAAATGAAAGCCTATCTTGCGTCACTGCTGTAAACACTACATTTAAAGGAGTACAACCTGTTAATGGTGCATAAGTAAAAGTACCTTGTGGACCTCTAACGACCATTTGTTTGGTTTTCACATCTGTACAACCTCCAAAAGTTGTTACGGTAAGTTTGGCAGTAAAAACGCCAGGCAACCCATAAGAATACGGTGGACTTACAACAGTTGAAGTACCGCCCCCATCACCAAAATCCCACACATAAGATTGTACATGTTGAGATGTATTGTTGAACTGCATAATAAGAGGTGGACAAGTTGTAAATGAATCTGTAACCGTAAAATCTGCCACGGGTGTATTTACAATAATGTATTGTGGTATTGATTTACTATCTGTACAACCGTATTGATCGGTTACTGTTAGATTAACAGAGTAAGTTCCATCTGCGCTATAAACATGCACCGGGTTTGCCAGTGTACTTGTACCTCCATCACCAAACGTCCATGCAAATGTAAGGTTTGGACCCGTAGATAAACTTTGAAATATAACTGGTTTACCAGGACAAGACAAAGTATCTATACTTACATAATCCGCAACAGGTGTAGAAATAATTAAAGCATTATTTAAGCCTATACTATCCTTACAACCATAACTATCTTGTACTACAAGAGACACATTGTAAATGCCGGATCCACTATACATATGTTGGAAAGGTGGAGTAGTTAGTGTATCGCTCGTTCCATCTCCATAGTTCCAATACCAATTTGTAATATTATGCGTACCATCTGTTACAGATAAATCGGTAAAAGTTACTGCAGCATTTAAGCAACTCCCTGGTACGGCCGGTGTGAAACCTGCTGTAGGTCCATTTACTATTATATAATTTGGTTTTATAAGCGTATCCTTACAGCCATTAACATCTGTAATAATTAATCTTATATCATATTGACCTGCATTTACAAAAATATGAGAAACATTATTTCCAGAAAATGCCCCCGTACCATCATCAAAATCCCATTCATAATTCACAATCGCAGGATTTGTTTGAATTGATGTAGCAGTAAATATTGTAGAACTGTTTTTACATAATTGGGTAAGTGAAGCAGTAAACAATGCCTGTTCATTTGCTACAGTTACAATGTCAGTTTTTGTATAATCACAACCACTAGAAATATTGGATACAAGTAATGTGACCGTATAGGTTCCTACACTAGTATATGTATGTACAGGATTTTGTAAAGTAGATGTGCTACCATCACCAAAGTTCCAAAGCCAAGTATCTGCACCAATTGATGCATCAACAAAAGTTCTTGAAAACTTATTATTACAATTAGAAGTTATTGAAAATATTGCAATGGGAGGTTTTACATAAATAAAATCGTTGATGAGTAAAGTATCTGAACATCCACTATTGCTTACAATTAGCATAATATCAAAAAAGCCTGTGTCCTCATAAGCATGTGAAGGGTTTTGCTGTGTAGAAGTATTACCATCTCCAAAATTCCACAACCAGGTTGTACCAACGCCTGTACCGGTACTAAGGTCCTGAAAATTCACATCAACCTTTGCGCAAACAATTCTTGGCGTTGCATCAAAATTAACTACTGGTTTAGTAGACGCTTTAATTCCTCCTAATACTTTTACCGTATCTGTACAACCACCAGCAGTAGTAACTACCAACTGTATATCATAAATACCTGCCGGGAAGGTATAAGACGGACTTTGTTGTGTAGATGTTACACCATTACCAAAATCCCATTGATAAGAAACTATAGGGTCTACACTTGTAACAGTAGAACCAAAAGTCCAACTTAATGGAGCGCAGCCTTGTTGAGGTAAATTATTTATTAAAGCAACCGGCGGTTGTATTTTGATGTAATCGGTTTTTATTAAAGTATCTGTACATCCATTAGCGTTGGTGGTAATCAATGTTACTGTGTAATTACCCGAAGCTAAATATGTATAACTAGGGTTTGCATTATTAGAAGTACCACCATCTCCAAATAACCATTCGGTTGTAACAGCCCCAACAGTTGAATTCACAAAATTTACCGTTAATGGCGCATTACATGCGTTAAGCGGAGAACCACTAAAAGCAGTTGTAGGTTTGGGATAAACAGTTATAGGATGAACTTTGGTTAATTGGCAACCACCAAAATCACTCACCAAGGTAATATTGTAATTACCGGGAACTGTATAAGTTTTTATAGGATTTAATTGTGTAGATGTAGTGCCATCTCCAAAGTTCCATGCGGCAGAAACTGGTGTAGGCAAAGATGTGTTCGTTATTGAAACGGCTGTACCCACACAAATGTTGGACGGAGCCATAAAATCAGCACTAACTGTGCCTATAATTATTGGATTAGGGCTTGTAAATGTATCGGTGCATCCCGTTAAATTAGTAACTATTAATTGAACAACATAACTGCCGGGAGCTGTGTAAGTATGAGGTGGAGCTACACCAGTAGCAGTATTACCGTCACCGTAAGACCATTGGTAAGAAAGCACACCTGTACCGGTTGATTGATTCTGAAAATTTATTGTTTGGGGTGCTGCGCAACTAGAAGGGGCACTGTTGGTAAAAGCAGCAGTTACTCCATTGCTAATAGTAATATAATTGGGTTGGGGGAAATTTTTTGTACATCCAAAAGAATTAGTAATATTTAATGAAACAGTGTAACTACCAGCTGCCGTGTAAGTGTGTACAGGGTTTTGTAAAGTAGAAGTAACACCATCGCCAAAGTTCCAAAGCCAATTTGAAATCGTACCACTACCAGCAGTACTCAAATCTGTAAAAGTTACGGGAAGGGGAAAACAGCCTGTACGTGGAGAGCCATTAAAATTAGATGTGGGTTTTGCGTATACAGTTATGTAATTATCTTTCACCAAGGTATCTTTTCCACCGGCAGCATTATTTACAATTAAGGTAACATCGTATGTACCAGGATTTAAATATACCGTAGAAGGGTTTTGCAAAAAAGATATAGTACTGTTACCTAAGTCCCATTTCCAAAAATTCGGATTTCCTGTAGAAGTATCCGTAAAGTTTACGCTAAATGGTGCACATCCACTTAAGGGAGTTCCTTTAAATTGGGCTGCCAATTGGGCTTTCGATAAAAAGGTCAACAGAACAAAAAATGCACTAAGACACAATTGTTTGATGAGCAGTTTTGCGCTCATAAGGGTGTTTTTTGTTTTTTGCTGATAAAGGATCATCCGCATAACGGATATTACCATACTATAACAGACTAAACCCAAAAAAATTGTTCAAATCTGCATAAAATTAAAAATTTCATACATCATTGATCCTTAAGTTCTCGTAATCCTAAGATATCTATGCAATTTAATAAATTATTACCCTAAAACCGTGTATATCATTTATCCATAATTCCTCCTACGAAACTGAGATATACTTATTTTAATTTAAACAGATTCGTACATAATCTGTTTTCTTATTTTACAAATTCTATACCCATGATTTCGGGCAAATTAGATATTATATATATCAGTAAATTTTGACGTAACATAAGATAAAAAATGTGTTGTATTTAAATTTTCACCTGTGGCATTTTTACACAAATTTTCTGAGTTTGAATATCTTCCATGGTCATATATATTTTTTTTAAGCCATAAAAAAATTGACGAATTATTTCCCTTAGCTATTTCCACTTCTACATTTGGGATTGCTTTTTTTATGGCATTAAAAAATTGGGCAGCATACAAACTACCTATGCTATAGGTAGGAAAATATCCAAAACTTCCATGGCTCCAATGTACATCCTGCAAGCAACCCTGCACATCATCCGGCACGTTAATACCTAAATATTTTTTATAATGCTCATTCCAATATGCCGGTATATCCTTTGCAGAAATGGTTCCTTCTATTAATAATTTTTCTATCTCATACCGTATCATTATATGAAAATGATAAGTAAGTTCATCAGCCTCCGTGCGAATTAAAGATGGTTGTACTTTATTGATGGCATGATAAAAATGCTCAGTTGTATTAGTATTTATTTGTTTCGGAAATTTTTCTTTTAACAATGCATAATTGTGTTTCCAAAAAGGCAGGCCCCTTCCAATGCAATTTTCCCAAAGACGGCTCTGGCTTTCATGTATACTAAGGCTGCAATATTCTCCAAGAGGCAACCCGTATTCCTCATCGGGTAAACCCTGTTCGTATAATGCGTGGCCACCCTCGTGTATGCAGCTCCAAAGCATATTGCTAAAATCATTTTCGTCAACCCTGGTGGTTACCCGTACATCTTTACTGCTAAAGTTAGTGGTGAAGGGATGTTCACTTATATCTTGCCTGCCTGCATCAAAATTAAAATGCATTCTTTTTAATATTTCTATACCGGTATCCCATTGTGAACTTTTGTCAAAATGCTGATAGAGCATACTGTTTTCCACTTGATGTTTTGCTGATATTTTTGAAAGTAAATCTGATAGCGGAGGCCTAAGATCTGCAAAAAGTTTGTCAGTAATAGTGGTGGTTAATCCTTTATCATAATCGTTCATCAATGCATCGTAAGGATGTTTATCGTAACCAAGTAAATCTGCCTCCTGCCTTTTTAAATTAATTATTTCCTGCAATGGTTTTTCAAAAACGCTGAAACTGTTTTCTCTTCTTGCCTGTATCCAGGCATGGTAAGCAGTATTTATAGCGCTGCTTAATCTATGTACAAATGCCGACGGTATTTTCTTATTTCTATTATAATCTTCAGTGCTTAATTCTACATTTCTTTTTTCTTTGTTAGATAAATGTTCATTTGCAGAAAGTTCTTTTAATAAATTTCCAAAACTTTCTGCGGTAAAATGCTGGTGGGCTAATTCGTTTAAAGTAGCTATTTGTCTGCCTCTGGCTTCGTTGCCATTTTTGGGTAAATAAGTTTCTTGATCCCACTGCAAAACAGCAGAAGCGTATTTAATATCTGCTATTTTTTGGAGGGTAGTTTTATATTGGGAGTAAAGGGTTTGGGATGTCATTTTTTTTAAAATGAAATTATGTTTTTTTAATTAAGATTTACCGCTTCACAAACATTATACAAAACAAACTAGCGTTTTAATGTTTTATTAGTCACCTCTTAAAATATCTGAAAGCTTCTTAATGATCGTTATTTAGCTACAGAAACATTTCTCCTCTTTAAGATTACACCAGCCAGTACAAAAATTACAAAAAACATTTTTAATTTTGATTCAGTCGGTTAAGGATTAATTAATTCAAAATAAATACTAAACAATTTATTGACGATGAGTAACTAAAACAATTTCAATAATTTTGATATTGACTTAAAAATTTCTAATGATTGTACAAAACCTTATACAGTTTCTTGAAACCATAGCCCCACCATCTTTACAGGAAGATTACGATAATGCAGGTTTGTTGACAGGTAATGAAGAAACTATCTGTACAGGTGCACTCATTAACCTCGATTGCACAGAGGCGATTGTACAGGAAGCTATTGATAAAAACTGCAATCTGATTATTGCTCACCACCCCATCGTTTTTAAAGGGTTGAAAAAAATAAACGGCAACAATTATGTTGAAAGGACAATTATTAAAGCCATAAAAAATGACATTGCAATTTACGCCATCCATACAAATTTAGATAATGTATTGATGGGTGTAAATGGAAAAATAGCAGCTATGCTTGGGCTTCAAAATGTACAAATACTTTTACCTAAAAAAGATA
The DNA here is from genome assembly GCA_031424845.1 of Ferruginibacter sp. Classification (GTDB taxonomy): domain Bacteria; phylum Bacteroidota; class Bacteroidia; order Chitinophagales; family Chitinophagaceae; genus Ferruginibacter. Next base: position 5,384 of record JANPIF010000463.1, on the reverse strand, counting down.
TTTTACAAAAGTTAGCGGTATATGTGCCTGCAGAAAATGCAGAAAATTTAAAAAATGCATTGTTTGCTGCAGGTGCTGGTAATATTGGTAATTACAACGAATGCAGTTTTAGCACAACAGGAACAGGGAGTTTTACTCCAGGTGAAGGCGCTAACCCTTTTAGTGGAAAAATTGGCGTTAGAGAAGTTGGGGAAGAGGTAAAGATTGAAGTGATTTTCCCCGCTTGGTTGCAAAATGATATTGTAAAAGCCATGAAGGCAAACCATCCTTATGAAGAAGTTGCACATGATATTTATAATTTAAGCAATAAGTATCAGGATACTGGAAGTGGTATAATTGGAACCCTACCAGAACCTATTGATGAAATTGATTTACTTGCTAAAGTTGCTGAAATTTTTAAAGTAAAAGTTTTAAAACATACTACATTACTTGGTAGAAAATGCCGGAAAATAGCAGTTTGTGGGGGAGCTGGTAGTTTTTTAATTAATACAGCAAAGGGCGCAGGGGCGGATGTTTACATTACATCAGATATTAAATACCACGAGTTTTTTGATGCAGATGGGCAGTTATTGTTAGCAGATATTGGCCACTATGAGAGCGAACAGTACACAATAGACCTACTTTTTGATCTTTTGAGCAATAAATTCCCTAACTTTGCGCTCCTTAAAACAGGTGTAAATACCAATCCTGTTCAATATTTTGTTCCATAAAACAACTATAAAATACAAAAAATACCATGGCAGCAGTTAAAGAATTTTCAGTAGAAGAAAAATTGACTTCTCTTGTTCGTTTGCAAAAAATTGATAGTAAGCTGGATGAAATACAGATACTTAAGGGTGAATTGCCAATGGAAGTAAAGGATTTGGAAGATGAAATTGAAGGTTTACATGCACGCCAAACACGTGTAGAGGAAGAAATAAACGGTATAACTGAGTTTATTGACCAACGCAAAGAAGGTATTAAAGAAGCGCAGGCACTTATAGCTAAATATGAAAAACAAAGCGAAAATGTAAAAAACAGTCGTGAGTTTGAAGCTATAAACAAAGAAATTGAAATGCAACAGCTGGAAGAAAAGCTTTGCGAAAAACATATTAAAGATGCTAACGAAGAAATTTCTGAGAAAGCACGCCAATTGGAAATTGCTAAAAAAGCAGTTTCTACTAAAGAATCTAATTTAAGCGGTAAAAAAAGCGAACTGGAAAAAATCATTAACGAAACCGAAAAAGAAGAAAAGCATTTTGCAAAAGATATAGATAGTGCAAGAGCTCATGTAGAAGAAAGATTATTGATAGGTTATGATCGTATTCGTAAAAACTATCGCAACGGGCTTGCTGTAGTGGCTGTAGAAAGAGATAGTTGTGGTGGATGTTTCCATGCTATTCCTCCTCAAAAGCAAAGTGAAATAAAACTTCGTAAAAAAATAATGGTTTGCGAAAACTGTGGTAGAATATTGGTAGATGCTGAATTGAATGATGGTATAGAGGTAAAGTAAAAGCCCATCCTATCCTTTCAAAAGGGAAATGACCTTGCAGATATACCGGAAGAACGAAATAGTATTTTAATTTTTTATAAAAGCTTTCTTAGAAATAAGAAAGCTTTTTTATTTTGGGATGATTAAAAAAAACGATTGCTACTATCTACCGCACAATAAAAGTTAAAAAAAGTTTTTCTGTACATGGTAGCGGATATACTTTTGTGAGGCACGAGCAAAAGATAGTAGTGCCCGCCCGGATAAATCCCTTTCGGACGGGAATAGCAGAATACAAATATTTACAGAAGATTTAATTGCCTATGCTCCTCATCAACCCCTAGAAACAAACTTTAATCAGCCATTACCAGCTTTTTTATTCTTTTTTTTCTTTTTCCCGCTGTCGTATATGTCTGATGCTTTGTCAACTAATTTTAAAAAATCGTTTTGCAGGTAATTAGATTTGTCAGCAGCCAGAGTTGCAGCATTTTTTAATTCTCCCCAAGTTGCATTATTGAGGTAAGGAGAATTTTTTAATTTTAAGCCAAACATAGCCACAGCAGCGGCAAATTTTTCGCTGTTAGTAGGGTTGTCATTAAACATTGTAGGTATAGAAAATTTAATTTCCTGTACTTTGTTTAACCTATCTTCTGCATCATTAAATTTCAAAAATAATTTCCCTACATCTTCATTTTTGTTACAGGCTACACCGGGTACAATTTCAAAAATAGCCATAGTATTACCTCCGCTTCCAATTTCTCCCCCATCAATTTCGCTGCTGCCATCCTGCACCGATTCTCGTTTATTATCAAAGCCTATAAGCCTATAATTACTTACTTGTGTAGGATTAAAAACAACATTTACAAAAGCATTTTCTGCTACAGCATACAATGTTTCTGTAAGTTCATGCACCAATACTTTTTCGGCTTCGTGCAGGTTATCGAGATATGCATAATTTCCATTGCCACGCTTGGCAAGTGTTTGTAATTTTGAATCTTTAAAATTACCCATACCCACCCCAAGGCATGTAAGGTATATGCCGGTTTCTTTTTGTTTGGTTATTAGCTCATCCAATGCTTTCTCTGATGTTTGTCCTACATTAAAATCGCCATCTGTAGCAATAATAACCCTGTTGTTGCCACCAGGTATAAATGTTGAATTTGCCAATTTGTAAGCGGCTAAAATTGCAGATTCGCCAGGTGTATCTCCAGCTGCTTCCAACCTTTCTAAAGAGTTTATTATTTTTTCTTTTTCATCGCCATTGGTTGGTGCAAGCCAAGTGCCTACAACACCTCCATAAGTTACAATTGATACCTTATCAACAGGGCGTAAATTTTTTACAAATAACTGAAATGCTTCTTTTAAAAGTGGTAATCTATTTGGCATATCCATGCTACCAGATACATCTATTAAAAAAACAAAATTGCCGGGTGGGATTTTGTTGAGGTCAATTTTTTTTGCACTTATTTTTAAAAAGAGTAATTGGTTTTTAGCATTCCAGGGGCAAGCAGTTATAGAGGAACTTATGCTGAAAATATCTTTTCCAATAGGCGCCTCGTACCCCAAATTAAAATAGTTAATCATTTCTTCTATACGCACAGCATCTGGTGGCACCTTGCTCTTCATATTTATAAACCTTCGCACATTGCTGTAAGCAGCCTTATTTACATTTAATGAAAAACCTGTAGTTGGAAATTTTTCTGCTTTTACAAATTCATTTTCTACCAGCTTAAAATAAGTTTCATCGCTTATGGCAGGATTGAATCTTTCGGTTTCTTTTGCATTTTTTGTAAATGAAATTAGTTTGGGTTTGTATTTTATTGTGGTAGTAGCAGCAGTGTTAAGTACAACAATGACCCAAGTATCTGTTTTTACTTTTAAGGTTTGTGCCTCATAGCCATTAAGTGATATCGTTATCGTATCGTATAAAAGTTTTGTAGGTATACCAAAACTCCCATCGTTGCCTGAAGTAAATTTTGCTTTAGAAGAATGGAGATAAATCTTAGCGTTCTGAAGGATATTATTTTTTTGATCACGAACATTTCCACGAAGGTAATATTGTGAATGTGCAGTAAAAAACGCACAAAAAAAGATACAATATGCAATTAGTTTTTTCAATGAGGATTGCGAATAGGTTCGCAGCTTTATGAAATTTAGATTAGGTAATTACAATTATGATTAAAACGAAAAAAAATACGGAAATATTATTTGTTATAAATTCATAATACGTAAATATAAATAATAAACAGAGATTATGTTGTTAAAAAACAATATCAGAAAAATATTAATTAGCCCAATGTAAACAAAATAACCACAGGTATATTCAACTAAATTACCCCTCAATCAATCTATAAATTTCTTTTAAATTTCGTGCATAGCCATCATAATCTAAGCCATAACCAAGCAAAAATTTATCAGGCACATTAAAACCCAAATAATCTATTGTTATAGGGTGTGCCAAAGCTTCTGGCTTGTGTAATAGTGCAGCTATTTTTAAAGAGGCAGGTTGTTGGTTTATAAGCTGAGGTAAAAATTCATTCAATGTTTTTCCCGTATCTACAATATCTTCCAATACAATTACGTGTCTGCCTGTAAGTGTAGCATCCAAACCAATAGATGTTATTACCTGGCCTGTACTTTTTGTTCCTTTGTATGAAGCAAGTTTAATAAAACATATTTCTACTTCAATGGAAAGTTCTTTAAAAAGATCGGATGCAAACATAAATGAGCCATTTAATATTGCTATAAAAAGGGGACGTTTGCCTTCATAATCCTTGCTAATTTCTACACCGAGTCTTTTCACCTGCTCATCTATTTGCGCAGCAGTTAAATAGGGTATAAACTTTTTATCGTTTACTTGAATTACAGACATAAAAATTATTTAGATAGCGTTAGAGATTCGGAAGCGGTTGGTCGTAATTTTATTTTAGTTCCTTTCTGTACTGTTTCTGTTGATGGTAAATTATTGAACTGAGAAAGATATTTTAATTGTACAGCATTGTTTTGTGCAATATCATATAGCGTTTCTTTTTGCAAAGCAATGTAAAAATCTCTGTTGCCTTGTTTAAGTTTTTTCTCCAGATAAATCAGTTGATCATCTTTTAGTAAGCCATCGCTGGTAAGATCATTGTATTCCATTAATTTGGATAAATCAATACCAGCCATGGTGGCTATGGCCAATAAAGACGTGCCTTTGGAGGCATACAAACCCTTCAGCCCATTAAACTTTGTTTTTAATTTTATTGATTGTTCCAATGAGCTAACATCTATTTGAGCTACTGCAACTTTTTGCGTGGCCGCTATTTGAGTGATAGCAATATTATCAACTTCTTCCGCTGTTAAATTATCGTATTGTTGCAAATTATATTTTTCAATATTTGAAATTACTATTTGTGGGTAGCGTGGATTGGTTGCATAACCTGCTTTTTTTAAACCATATGCCCATCCTTTATAATCGGAAGGATCCAGTTCAAAAAGCGATGCATAACGGGGAGATGTTTTTAAATAATCGCTGTGGTCTTTATAACTTTCTTCGGGCTTACTGTATTTTCTAAAACATTCGTTCGGGGCATCATCAGTATGCTTTACGCTTTCACCCGTCCATGTACTCTTACATTTTATGCCAAAGTGATTGTTAGATCTTTTTACCAAATCGCTGTTACCACATTCGGTTTCTAAAATACCCTGCGCAAGTGTGACAGATGCCGGTATACCAGAACGTTTCATTTCTGCAATGGCAATATTTCTATAAGTGTTTATGTATTCGTCTGGTGTAATTTTTTGTGCAAGCAATGCGTTGCTAAAAATGAAGGTGATAGCAATAAAAATAAGTTTCTTCATGTTATACTTTTCTTATTAATAATATTCCGTCTCGTACGGATAATAAAACTTGTTCTGTTCTTTTATCGTTGGCAAC
>JANPIF010000462.1:0-5259 GCA_031424845.1 Ferruginibacter sp. | reverse complement strand
TACCGGTGCCCTTATCTTTTGCACTTACGTGTAAAATTCCGTTTGCATCAATATCGAAAGTAACTTCTACTTGAGGAACTCCTCTTGGGGCCGGTGGTATTCCATCTAGATTAAAAGTTCCAAGACTTTTATTTTGAGAACTCATTGGTCTTTCACCCTGTAAAACGTGTATTTGAACACCCGGTTGGTTATCAGATGCTGTACTAAATGTTTCAGATTTTTTTGTAGGAATAGTAGTGTTGCTATCAATTAATCTTGTCATTACACCACCCATTGTTTCTATACCTAAGCCCAAAGGAGTTACGTCTAACAACAACACATCTTTAATATCTCCGCTAAGTACTGCTCCTTGAATAGCTGCACCAATAGCCACAACTTCATCAGGATTTACACTTCTGTTTGCTTTTTTACCGAAGAATTTTTCTACAATTTCCTGTACTTTGGGAATACGAGAACTACCTCCAACCAATATAACTTCGTCAATTTGAGATACAGTCATCCCTGCATCTTTCAAAGCAGCCTCACATGGCTTTAAGCAACGATCAAATAATTTATCTGCAAGCGATTCAAATTTTGCACGAGTCAATTTCTTAACCAAATGCTTAGGCACACCATCAACTGCTGTTACGTATGGCAAATTGATTTCTGTTTCTGTACCGCTCGATAATTCAACCTTTGCTTTTTCTGCAGCTTCTTTTAAACGCTGTAATGCCATTGGATCTTTACGAAGATCTATAGCCTCATCATTTTTAAATTCATCTGCCAACCAGTCCATGATAACTTTATCAAAATCATCTCCACCCAAGTGCGTATCACCATTAGTAGATTTTACTTCAAAAACGCCATCACCTAATTCTAACACAGAAATATCAAACGTACCACCACCAAGGTCAAATACCGCAATTTTTTGGTCTTGTCCTTTTTTATCTAACCCATAAGCCAAGGCTGCTGCTGTAGGTTCATTTACAATTCTACGAACATTTAATCCTGCAATTTCACCGGCTTCTTTAGTAGCCTGGCGTTGTGCATCATTAAAATATGCAGGAACAGTTATAACTGCTTCGCTCACTTCCGTACCAAGATAATCTTCTGCTGTTTTTTTCATTTTTTGTAACACCATTGCACTTATTTCCTGTGGTGTGTACATTCTGCCATCTATATCTATTCTAACAGTATTATTGTCACCTTTTACTACTTTATAACTCCAATGCGAACTTTCTTCGGTTACCTCATCAAATCTTCTACCCATAAAGCGTTTTACACTGCTAATGGTGTTGTGAGGATTCGTAATAGCCTGACGTTTTGCAGGATCTCCCACTTTACGCTCACCATTCTTTAAAAAAGCAACTACTGAAGGTGTTGTACGACGCCCCTCATCATTTGCTATAACTACTGGCTCATTGCCTTCCATTACAGATACGCAACTGTTTGTAGTTCCTAAATCTATTCCTATTATTTTTGCCATAATTAATGATTATTTAATTTGTAATCAATATTCAATCATTGTGCCAATGGAAAATAGGTGCAAAAATGGCAGAATTTACATGGGTGACAACTACTCTATGACATATTACTGTTCTCTTAAAAATACCATACTGTCTGGTAAATATGGGATGAACTGGTTGAAAGTAGTATTGAATATGTAACGAAAAACATTTACGTTACTCATTATAGTCGTAGAATTAGAATTGTTTTTAGATAGATTTCTTACAGCGCAAAAGTTATTAAACTCACTTTTATTTGAAGTTAAGTTCCCAAACCTGTATCCATGATCGCTCAACAAAACTATGATTGCATTTTCATCTTTTTCAATGATTTTTTGTTCAAACTCAATAATTTTTTTACTACAATATTTTAGGTAAGAAATGTAATCTTCTTTAATTAACCAGGCACGTTCTTTAAAAATATTATTGAGACTATTTTTTTTACCGGTGCTGTCGTGTAAAAAAGGGTAATGGGGCATTAAAAAATGGGCATATACAAATTTTGAATCTGTTTTATTATCTAATGTTGCAAATAACTTGTTTTCTACCGTTGGATTATAATTCGGCAAATCATCTAAAAATAATTTTTGTATAAAAGGGGTTGCAAATTTTCCGTTTGTTAAATTAAAACCAACATCTTTTAATATAACATTGTGAAACATTTTATGCGTTAGAACTCTTTTGTGCCCAATTAAAAACTGATTGGCACCAACACTTTTGTTGCTTAATACTTCAAATAAAGAGAAAGTCTCCACCTTGTAACCCAAATTTTTAAATTCATTAAAAACGGGTGCATTTTTAATGTCAAGCATTTGTTCTTGAGTTTGCCGCCAGCCTACTGTACTTGCATTACGTAAGTTTTTTAAATAATCCATTTGAAACAACGAAGACATACTATAAGCAGTGATACTATAATTTGAAAATGAATTATGTATTTGAAAACTATCATTTCTTAACCGGTCATAAAAAATACTATTATCATAATTAAAACTATCCTTTAAAGATTGCAACCCAGCATACTCATCAAACAATAATAAATATACATTAGGCTTGTGCTTTATTAATTTTTCGTTTACTACTACGCCATTTGCATACTCCTTATTTTTTGTTTTTAAATGTTTTTTTAAAATCAATGAAGCATCTAACAAGCAGTACACAATAAGTAAAACATTAAGAAAGAATGTTACTTTATAAAACCATTTATATTTTTTAAATAAAAAAATAATTAGAACAATGAACAGTATCATTATAGGGAGAAATAATACATATCTATTTAAAAGTTGAATTTGAAATACAAAGGTTTTGATTACTCCAAAAAATAGATAAACAGCTGCTAAAAGAAATGTTATGAAACCACTAAAAGGGATGGACTTTGTTATGAAATAGAATATTAAAAAAACCAGGGTGATGGTTGCAATCACATAAAAAAAAACTGCGAGTGTTTCTGCTACAGAAATAAATCCAAAATTTTCCAAAGCACCATGCAAACAAAAAAAAGCAGCTAATATAAATGTATATAACGGCCTTGATTTTAAAAAATTCATACTTATTTTTTCTGCATTAAAAATAAAATACGTTGTGTATTTCCAACTTTTTCTTCCTTTATAATATTATAGTATGATAGAAAACATTCTTTGAAATGTTGAAGATGATAGTTGGTGAATATATCTTCTCTATGCAATAAAAGTTCCTGCACTTTTTCATCATCTTTTGGTACAAATTCTATCATTAAATACTCTCCCATGTTCGCTAACCAGTTAGCAATATTTGCCAAAGGTATATTTACACTGATGGCCAAATGATGAACGAGGGCTAATGCAAGCGTAATATCTCCCTTTAACCTTTCAGTAAGAGATGTTCTTTCAGTATTATTAAAACCAATGGAAGCTGATGGAGTATTTAAAGTAGATACAATAGGAACAATATTTTTTACATTATTCTTTCTACAGGTTTTATAAAATGCATTTATACAGTTTGAATCAAAATCTACAGCAACAACGTTGGTAGCCTTGTCCTTTAAAAGCATGCTGAAATAACCATCATTGCAACCTAAATCTACTACAGTTTTAAAAGAAATATTTGATGAAAAATCAGCAACCATTTCTCTTTTGGTTTCAAGATAATGATCTCCCAAAATAGTTTCTGTATAATAATCATCCCAGGTTGATTTATCTTTTTTTAAAGATAATCCTGTTACAAATTCGAGTAATCCTTTTATTAAAGTTGTAAGCTTTTCTTTTGAAAAAAAAATGTCCTCTTCTTTTTTGCCTGCATTTTTTGTTGCAACTTTTGCCTGCATCCAAATATGCATGTACACATGTATATTAAATTTAGATGTTACGGGCAGTAAACTTTTTGTAATTTCTAATGGAATACCATCGGGATAAATTTGAAATAACTTTCCTAAATCTCTATGCCCATAATGCATCAATAACAATGGACTTAAAAAACATTCACAAAACTGGTGATAGGCAATCCAAGGTTTTCCGTTCTCATACTTTTCAAATGAAAGGGTATCTATAAAAACGGGTCTGCCATTGTAAAATTGAATATTGAATGGCGTTCCATCTTTCAATATCATTTCTTTCTGCAAAGCTATTTGTATAATTTTTAAAGTTACAATTGCAGCATCTTTCCACATATCAAAACTCCATTCGTAGGGGTAACTTATAAATGGAATTTGCTCAGGTAAAATTATTTTTTGATCATCAATTTTAAAATCAGGAAAGTCTTTTGCATTTACTTCTTCATGCTTTACTAGTCTACCTGCGTTGGTAAGTTCAGTGTATAACCCACTCTGCATGAGCATATGGTAGTGAGGAAAGTAAACAGCATTTATACAACGGTAAATTTTGTGGTTGTGTGTAAACACAAAGCCTGCATTATCACGGTAAGAAGATGCGAGTGGGATGATTGGCTGCATGATAATTATAATTCATTTTCAATATTATCATCCGTATTAGTTTTTTTGCCGCCAAAAAAGCTTTTTATTTTATACCATATATTTTTTATAAAAAAAAGAGAACCAAGTATTGCAGCAATAATCATTTGTATTAAATAACTTCCGCTGCTTGGATCTATGTAGAGAAAATATGTGGTCATAATTCAAATTTAAAGAACTTATGTAAAAACATGGCTTTTATTAATTTCTAAACGAAAAATGCTTTTGTGTAAAATAACTAAAGGTCACAATTACGCAGGTAGTTATTAGCTGAGCTATAAATGCATCAACATGTAATATTTCAACCAAAAGTTTCAGCAAAAAATAATTGATGATTAGGTTTGTAAAGAAAGAAAGAAAATACCTAAAAAACTGAATTCTCCCCCTTAATACTGATGAGGTAAATACTACATATTTCATTAGAAGAAAACCACAAATAAAAGTAGTACACGATGCTATAAATAATGCAGCATTGTGAGGTTTAAAAACCATAAAACCCATATTTACATTTTCATGTGTAAATATGAGTTTTACTAAAATGAAATATAAAGTAAGTCCAAATATAGTATTGCCTCCTCCACATGCTGCATACCTAAAAGTTTGCAGCGGCATCAGTCGCCTAAAAGGTGGATAAAAAAAATCAATAATATTTGTAAGAAAAGTCAAACGGGAGTATAATAATGTTATTGTTTATTAAGTGACGACGGACCACATACGACGGACAACAGACTACAGACAATGGATGTCGGACCACGGGCCACTGAATGCAGACAACAGACCGCAAGTTTATAATATAGTTTACGGTTTTACACATTGAACCTTGAACTTTAAACC
>JANPIF010000461.1:0-1043 GCA_031424845.1 Ferruginibacter sp. | reverse complement strand
CCCGAAGCAAATGGCTGATGAGTTAAAGAGAAACAATGGTTTCATCCCGGGAGTAAAACCTGGTCAGCCAACTGCTGATTATATTGGTACTATCATGGATAGAATAACTTTACCAGGTGCCATTTTACTTGCCATTGTAGGGATATTGCCAGGCTTATTTCAATTAGTATTTAGAATGCAACAGAATTTTGCTACATTTTTCGGTGGAACTTCTTTATTAATTATGGTAGGTGTTGTGTTAGATACTTTACAACAAATAGAAACACAATTGTTGATGCGCCAATATGATGGCTTAATGACAAGTGGAAGGATGCAGGGACGTCAAGCTGTAACCTCTACGTCTGGCATCTAAATAAAATATTTTTTACATTTATATATAACCCTGACGATAACAATCGTTGGGGTTTGTTTTAATTTCAATACACGGATGATTTTTTATAAAACAAAAGAAGAGATAGAAATAATGAGGCATAGTTGTTTACTTGTAGGTAAAACACATGCAGTAATAGCCTCTACTTTAAAAGAGGGGATGACCACATTGGAGATTAATACAATGGTGGAAGAATTCATTCAGGATAATGGTGGTATTCCCTCATTTAAAAATTACAATGGTTTTCCTTATGCTACCTGTATTTCGGTAAACAATGCGGTAGTACATGGGTTCCCATCTAATACACCTTTAGAAAACGGCGATATCATTTCTCTTGACATTGGTATTTTTAAAAATGGGTTTCATGGCGACAGTGATTATACTTATGCCATTGGTGAAATAAACGATGATGTAAAAAAATTACTGAGGGTTACAAAAGAATCTTTGTATTGTGGTATAGATAAAGCAAGACAAGGTAATCGTATTGGAGATATTGCTTTCGCCATTCAAGAGCATACGGAAAAGAAAAATGGGTATGGTGTAGTTAGAGATTTGGTGGGGCATGGGCTTGGTAGAAAATTACATGAAGACCCTCAAGTACCAAATTATGGAAAAAGAGGAAGTAAAGAAAAACTAAAAGAAGGAATGGTATTGGCAATAGAGCCAATGATAA
>JANPIF010000460.1:0-1377 GCA_031424845.1 Ferruginibacter sp. | reverse complement strand
TTTATTTTAACTGCATTTTCAACAATTGTATCTGCACAATCCAATGCAGGTCCAAAATACTTTTTAAAATCTCCTGATGCCGCCAGCAGAATGGAAGATTCCTTAAAAAAACAATTTGAAAAGCAAAACCTCACATGGCCTCCACAGTCAATGTATTTGCGTTCTTTTAAATTTGACCGACAACTAGAAATCTGGGTAAAATCAAATTCAAAAGAGGGATACAAATTATTTAAAACATACAAGGTTTGTCAGCAAAGCGGTTCAATGGGGCCAAAGAGAGTAGAGGGAGATTATCAGGTGCCCGAAGGATTTTATTATATAAATGAATTTAATCCAAACAGCAATTATCACCTTTCACTTGGTTTAAATTACCCCAATGCATCTGATAGAATTTTAAGTGATGCTAACCGCCCTGGAAGTGCTATTTATATACATGGTAATTGTGTATCTACCGGCTGTATTCCCATAACTGATGCGCCCATTGAAGAATTGTATTTTCTTGCAAGCAATGTAAGAAATCAAGGGCAGGAGTTTATACCCGTACATGTTTTTCCTGTACGATACAATGTAAAAAAGTCAATGGATTTCTTAGAAAATTCAATGAAGGATAATGCTTACTTACAACATTTTAATAGCAATATAAAAGAGGTGTTCGATTATTTTGAAACCAAAAAAGAATTGCCTATTATTTTGGTGAATAGAAAAGGTGATTATGTGGTGAATTGATTGCAAACAAATTTCAAAAATATAAAAGCCGCAAAGGAAATTTTCTTTGCGGCTTTTTGTTTGAATATAAAAATATTAATTTCTAATGATAGCTTGCATTGTTTCAGGCGTTCTTTGTTCCAAAATAATATTTTTCCCTTCGGTTAATTTTGTAATGGTTGCATCATCATAATGTCTGATGGTAAGTAAAGATAAATCTCTTTCCAGCTCTACATCAAACAACAAAGAAGCATCAGCAGCTATCTGCGCAGTTTTTTCTTCATGTCCATCAAAACAACATACAAAGGATATAGCGGTGTTTTGTGTAAGGTTTGGCTGCAGTTTTACTTTATTAAATATTTTATGTAATTGGCCCAATGCTTTTCCTTCCATAAAAGAAAAATCTTTTGAACGAAAATGTAAAAGCACCTGTTGGTTTTTTAAAACGATGATAGGAGGTAAGTTGGCGGTTTTTTCTGCATTGATAACAGTGCCCGGTAACTCAGTATCTAAAAAGCTTTTTACATACAACGGTATGTTTTTATTTTGTAAAGGCTTTATTGTTTTTGGGTGAATAACCTGTGCTCCATAATAAGCCATTTCAATAACCTCAGTATAATTTAGCAATGGAATGTTTACCGCCTCTTTAAATTTATTTGGGTCAGCATTCAT
>JANPIF010000459.1:0-6451 GCA_031424845.1 Ferruginibacter sp. | reverse complement strand
AACAGGTCCAAATTGATAATCTGTCAAAAAATATATTTTATTATATGGGGAGCTCGCAAGAGCTAGCTCCATTAATTTCATAATATCTTTTTTATATTCTTTATCAAACTGAAATTGAAAATCTTGGGAAATTAATAAGTCATAATCTGCGTCCGTTGGGTCAGCTACCGCAATCATTTTGTTTGTTGGTTCAAAGTCCCAATTAATTAATTGACCGGCAAAAAAAGCTCCGTCCTTGTCGTATCTAAAATCCGGATTTCCAATGTGAACAATAACCCCTTCTTCCTTTTTTAACAAGTCAGAAAACATTCCACGATGGCTTTCAAGTTTATTCTGTTCAATTATTGCTACCGCAAAGTCATGTTGATTTAAGTTAAGTCCTGTAGAATTTATGGAAGCTATTTCGATTGTAGGCATTTTTTCTTTGTTTGCAATTCCAAACTTACTTAAAATCTTAATGCTAACAAGTTGCTGTATTGAAGTGTTTCCTTTGTTGGTGGGAAGCGCAGATAAGTAGCCTTGCGCACCAACACATTTTATAGAGTTGGCATAAGAACTAAAGAACTCATTACAATTGTTGTTGGTACGCCTGCCGCACTTGGTCCACTCTCCGAAAACAACAACGGCTACTTTAAAATAATGCGAAGGAAAAGTGTAAGGTTGCCAACAACAACAAAAACTTATAACACTTAAAATACCATAAAGGAAAAAAATATATGTGGCAATTTAGTTGTCAGTAAATCGTATCGTCTTTAATTGGTATGTCGCTCAATTTTATTAAATATTTTACTAAGTCCATTAAATTACCTCTTGCGTTGCGTCTCGTAATAAAGTGATATTTATCGTTGCTGCGACCTTCTAATATCCAATTAGAACCGTCATGACTACTATCATTTCCAGGATCAGCAACAGGTCTATCCCAAAATTCGAGATTAGAAATATATTTTTCAATTTCATTCCATTGTCCACTTGTCACCACTTTTATTGTGTCAAAGTCTATTATAGCAAAACGATCGGCTTTTTGAATCGTGTCAAAAATTTCTTTGCCCGTTTTTTCATCTCTCCCCTTTCCTTCAATATATGGATAAAATGCAGGTTGCCTATCCAGCGTTTTTGCATTAAGAAAATGGTTGCCGGTAAATTCTTTAAAAGTAAAGCACACTGGTTTATGAAAAGAACGCAACCACAAGAGTCTGTAAATAGTTATGGAATCTGTCTTTGTGTAAAGTATTGGCTCCTTAAATGAATATAATGAGGATGAATACCATTTCTGTTCAAAATCTCTATAGTCAGAATGTCCTCTTTCCACTGTATCATTCAAAATGGAAGGAAAGTAAAAAGACAAAGAATCAGTTTTTAATGCTTTTTCAAAAACATTTTTCGTGTCTACTGCATTATTTACCTTGCAACTCAATAGTGTTAAAATGTAAAGTGTTAGCAAAACCTTTAATGATTGCAATATTCCTTTCATAAGATGTGTTTGACTTTGTGATATTCCAAACTTACTTAAAATCCTAAAGGTAAACATCATAACATAAAAACCCCTCCCAAAAAAACCATAAGCTTCAGCTGTTGTCGAGAACCGATCTAATGCCCAAAGGCGCAGGGATGGGAAGTAGTACCCCACAGTGCAGCCAAACGGAACGAGGAGTACTACGGACAGCCCGTCACCACAGTTGAACAATGGTATTTGCTCACCGCCCCAACATCCCTTAAATTTGCGCTTCAAATATTATTATGAGCGAAGAGAAAAGCCTCAATTTTTTAGAGGAAATTATAGAGACAGATTTGGCAGATGGGAAATATACATCGATCGTTACGAGGTTTCCGCCGGAGCCGAATGGCTACCTTCACATGGGGCATGCTACAAGTATTTGTCTAAATTTTGGGCTTACAAAAAAATATCCGGGCTATACAAACCTGCGGTTTGATGATACAAACCCCGTAACAGAGGATACCGAATTTGTGGAGAGTATAAAAGAAGATATAAAGTGGCTTGGTTTTGAGTGGAAGCATGAATTATATGCATCTGACTATTTTGATACGATGTACGAATACGCTGTAACGCTTATCAAAAAAGGCTTGGCGTATGTAGAAGATGCAACTGCAGAAGAGATAGCAAAACTAAAAGGCACACCAACTGAACCCGGAAAAGACAGTGCTGCACGCAGCAGATCGGTTGCTGAAAACCTTGATCTATTTACAAGAATGAAAAATGGCGAGTTTGCAGATGGTACTAAAACGTTGCGGGCAAAAATAGATATGGCGCACACAAATATGTTGATGCGTGACCCATTAATTTATCGCATCAAACATGCACACCACCACCGCACCGGCGACAAATGGTGCATTTATCCGATGTATGATTTTGCACATGGGCAAAGCGATTCTATCGAAAATATTACGCATTCTATTTGTACGCTGGAGTTTATTCCGCACAGAGAATTATACGATTGGTTTATAGAAAAATTAGAAATTTATCCATCGCACCAATACGAATTTGCCCGCCGCAATTTGAGCTATACGGTAATGAGCAAGCGGAAATTAAAGCAACTCGTAGAGGAAAATCATGTGGCAGGTTGGGACGATCCTCGCATGCCTACTATTAGTGGAATGCGCCGCCGTGGGTTTACGCCGCAGAGCATTCGCACTTTTTGCGATAAAGTGGGTATTGCAAAAAGAGAAAATATTATTGATTTTAGTCTGCTGGAATTTTGTCTGCGGGAAGACCTGAACAACACCGCCCTGCGTGCCATGGCAGTGCTTGATCCGTTAAAATTAATCATCACCAATTATGAAGATGGCAAAACCGAAGAACTGCAAAGTGAGAACGGTCCGGACGAAGCGTATGGCACCCGTACAATTCCTTTTAGCAAAGAACTTTGGATAGAGCGGGAAGACTTTATGGAAGTGCCCGCAAAGAAATGGTTTAGGTTTGCGCCGGGTGCTAGTGTGCGCCTTAAAAGTGCGTACATTCTGCGTTGCGATACTTTTGACAAGGATGAAACCGGTAAAGTAACAGCCATACATTGCACCTACTTCCCCGAGAGTAAAAGCGGTCACGATACGAGTGGCATCGCCGTAAAAGGCACGATACATTGGGTGAGTGCGGCGCATGCCGCAAGGGCGCAGGTGAACATGTACGACCGACTTTTTAAAGTAGAAAACCCAGGCAGTGAAGAAGGCGATTTCAAAGATTATATAAATCCAGATTCGTTGCACATTGTGCAGGCATACATTGAGCCATCGTTGTTGAAAGCAACTGCCACCGATCGTTTTCAGTTTTTGCGCAAGGGCTATTTTTGTTTAGACAAAGAAAGCACTGCTGAGAATATTATTTTTAATAGAACGGTAACGTTGAAGGATGCGTGGGTGAAGGAGGTGAAGAAAGGTTGAAGGTTGATGGTTAAGAGTTACGGGCTTTTTTGGGGGGCTGTGAACTGAAGTTCTTTATTGATGTGATGTTCGGGCTATCCGTTACAATCTTTTGTTCGTGCCTCACAAAAGCCTGCCCGTCCGATCAGGCGGGGATTTCACTTCTATCCCGTAGCCATTGGTCATTTTATCTTTTTTCAACAAGAGGCACTTCAACTTTACAACCTCACTAAAAAAATGATACTATAAATTCACAATCTCCCCCATTCAAACTCACTCCTCCCCCAACCTTTCTTCCTTCTTCAAATACGGAAGCACACTGCAAATAACCATCACAAAAGATAAAAGAACAATTAAATAAATACCGGCAAGTTTGGTTACCTCCCCATCAAATAAAGACCCTGTAAATATTACATAAGTCCGGAGCGTATATGCTACAAGTAAGGCACATAAAAACATATTTATCCTTTTTGCCACAATGGATGGTATTAAAATAAACAATAAACTTATACTTGCAAGCACGGTTATGATAATTCCTGCCCGGCCGTAATAAACACCGGTGGCAAATCGCTTTACATTAAAGCCATTAAATGTTACATCTATATTATTGTAATGTACCCATGGAATAAAACAAGTTGCTATTAGTGCAAGAGCGGCAAAGATGGCAACGTAATGGAGGATTTTTTTGTAATGCATAATATTTTTTACAAATAAGTAAGGTAAAATTAAATGGATAAAATTTATTGAAAATGAATTTTCCTCAAAACAAAAAAAGCCGCAAACAAATGCGGCTTTTAAATTTTAAGAGGTCCCTAGCGGATTCGAACCGCTGTAGAAGCTTTTGCAGAGCTTTGCCTAGCCACTCGGCCAAAGGACCAAATACTATTTCCGATTTCAGAATTATCGATTTCAGATTCAGCGCTGCAAAAATAGGGAAAATTATTTATCAGATTACTAAATTTTTCAGCGAAATTGGGCAACTAAATTAAGCACATGAATCGTATAGCAGCATCAGAATTAATTATTAACGACAGAGGCGCCGTTTACCATGTAAACTGTAGGCCGGAGGAAATAGCCAATACTATTATTACCGTTGGTGATCCTGACAGGGTAAAAGAAGTAAGCAAACATTTTGACAGCATAGAATTTAAAAACAATCACCGTGAGTTTGTAACGCATACAGGCTTTATTGGTAATAAAAGAATATCAGTTACAAGCACAGGTATTGGTCCGGATAATATAGATATAGTTTTAAACGAATTGGATGCGCTCGTAAATATTGATTTTGAAACCAGAACAATTAAAGAAAACCTAACACAATTAAATATCATTCGTGTGGGTACTTCAGGTTCTTTGCAACAGGAAATACCTGTGGACAGTTTTGTAGCCAGCACCCATGGGTTAGGGTTAGATAATTTATTAAGCTTTTACAGACATACCAATAACGATGAAGAACTGCAAATAAAACAGTCTTTCATTACGCACACGCAAATGGATGCTATCACCAACCCCTATATTTTTGGCGCAAGCCCTGCCCTATTGAAAGAATTTGTGCAGGATTTTCATCATGGTATTACGGCTACTTGTCCGGGTTTCTATGGACCACAAGGAAGGGTGCTAAGGCTCGGTTTATCGCAACCCAATTTAATAGACAGCCTAACTTCCTTTACTTTTGGCAACCATCGTATTACTAATTTTGAAATGGAAACAGCCGCTATTTATGGGTTGGGTAAATTGTTGGGTCATCATTGTTTATCACTAAGTGCTATTGTTGCTAATAGGATAAGCAAAGAGTTTAGTAAAGATGGAAATGCAGCAGTGGAAAATTTAATTGTGAAGACGCTTGGAATTGTTAGTGGATTGTAAATGGAGAGTGGGAAGTGGCGAGTAGCTAGTGGGAATAAGGTGGTAGGAAGTGGCTAGTGGGGAGTGGCAAGGGTTAGTGGGAAAAGCCTAATGGTGAGTTAGAATAATTTTATTTTACATTAATCAAAATTCCATGTTGAATTTATCTCATAAAAATTTAGAAGTTTATAAAATTGCATTAGTGATGGTTAAAGAAGTTTATACAATAACCAAACTATTACCTAAGGAAGAATTATATGGTTTGACTTCTCAACTTCGGAGAGCAGCAGTATCTATAAGCAGTAATTTAGCAGAAGGAGCGGCAAGAAAATCAACAAAAGAGAAAAAAAGATTTTACGAAGTCTCCCGATCTTCACTCGTTGAAGTAGATACGCAGATTGAAATATGTTTGTTACTTGATTACATAAAACAAGAAAATATAATTGAATTGGGAAAATATTCTGAATCCGTTTTTCGAATGCTCAGTAAAATGATTGGAAACCTTGAATTATCACCTACTAGCCAATCACCACTTACCACTAGCCAAACCCATTTACCCAATCCCATTAACCAAACCCCACTTACCACTAGCTAAAATATGGAACTTAATTTTTATAAATATCAGGGAACGGGGAATGATTTTATTTTATTTGATAACAGAGAAAGTGAATTTAAACCCATTGATAAAAAAATTTTAGAACAACTCTGCGACCGAAGATTTGGTATAGGTGCAGATGGTGTAATGTTTCTTTGCACTAAAGAAGGATACGATTTTGAAATGGTTTATTACAATGCAGATGGCAAACCCAGCACTATGTGTGGCAATGGCGGCAGGTGTATGGTACGTTTTGCAAAAGACCTTGGCATAAGAAAAGAGGTATATCATTTTCTAGCAGTAGATGGTGAACATGAGGCCACCATTGATTTAGACAATACCATTCGCCTAAAAATGAAGGATGTTACGGAAGCTGATTTGCATGGTAATTATGCTATCTTAGATACGGGCTCACCTCATTACATTAAATATAGCAACGATGTAAGAGATATAGATGTAGTGCATAAAGGCCGGGAAATTCGCTATAATAAAGAATTTGAACAAGAAGGTATCAATGTAAATTTTGTAGAAAATATTGGCGAGTATTCTATTTATGTACGTACCTACGAAAGAGGCGTTGAAGATGAAACCTTAAGTTGTGGTACCGGTGTAACGGCTGCTGCATTAATGAGTGCA
>JANPIF010000458.1:0-6083 GCA_031424845.1 Ferruginibacter sp. | reverse complement strand
GACTGCCACATTGTTTTAGCCGCTCCACAAAAAAGCATGACGGATTACTTTTACAAGAATGCCGACAGCGATGAAGTTATTTTTATACACGAAGGCAGCGGTAAATTACTTACCTGCTACGGCGAAATAACTTTTGCTTATGGCGATTATTTGGTAGTGCCACGAGGTTGTATTTATCAGATCCATTTTGATACCGAAGTAAACCGTTTATTTATTGTAGAGTCACATGCACCCATACGTTATCCAAAAAGATATCTAAGTAAGTACGGACAATTAATGGAGCATTCACCTTATTGCGAAAGAGATATTCGCACACCGGAAAATTTACAAACGCACGATGAAAAGGGTGATTTCATTATCAAAACAAAAAAGGAAGGTTTGTTGTATGGTATTCATTATGGCACACATCCGTTTGATGTAATCGGGTGGGATGGGTGTTGCTATCCGTTTGCATTTTCCATACACGATTTTGAACCCATTACCGGTCGTGTACACCAACCGCCACCTGTTCACCAGACTTTTGAAACCGATGCATTTGTTATCTGTTCATTTGTTCCGAGGCTCTACGATTATCATCCACTTTCTATACCTGCGCCTTACAACCACAGCAATATTGATAGTGATGAATTACTCTATTATGTAGATGGCGATTTTATGAGCCGCAAGCATGTAACCCGAGGTATGATAACGCTGCACCCCGGCGGCATTCCCCATGGCCCACACCCTGGATTGGTAGAAAAAAGTATAGGCAAAACCGAAACCAAAGAACTAGCAGTAATGGTAGATACTTTTAAGCCATTAAAGCTTACACAATATGCTATCGAAATTGAAAATGATGGGTATGTTATGAGTTGGGCGGAGTAATTTGAGTTGCGGGTTACGGGTTAAAAGTTTCGAGTTATAACTCGTAACCCATAACCGGCAACTCGTAACAAATATTTTAAATCCTAAATATGCTGATCAAATAAAATCTGATTCCCATCAGGGTCTTCCAAAATAATACTTGCTGGTCCTGTTGTATTTTCATCAGCTTCGGTCATTAATTTTATGCCATTGCTTTTCAATTTTTTTTGAATGATTCTTACATCATCAAAATTCTCTACTTTTTGTGCATTCTCATCCCAACCCGGGTTAAAGGTTAAAATATTCTTTTCAAACATTCCCTGAAATAAACCGATAAGCGCATTCCCGTTTTTCATTATCAGATAATTCATTTTCATACTACCCGCAAACACATTAAAGCCTAAATTTTCATAAAATACTTTTGAAGCGTTTAAATCTTTTACATTAAGACTAACAGAAAATGCACCTGGTTTCATGGTGTTGTTTTTTAAGGTTAAATTATTTGAAATATCAGTACTTCCAAATGTTTCTATTTTTGCAAGCCCCAAACCCGCAATGGCAAATCCAATTTTCATCAACCAACTTCTTCTATTTTGTTTCATATGATTAGTTTTAAAAAATATTCAAAATATGAAAATGAATGAACGAAAAATGTAACCATGCATAAATTTAAAATTTTCTATTTGTTTACTGAAATAGATTTTTAAACCCGCAACAAACCACGAAACCCTCTGCCACCATAATAAGACTGTGCACCATTGTGATAGACGAATACAGTTCCGTAACGGTAATCGGCAAATATAGCACCACCCAATTTTCTAATATTTGCAGGCGTATTTAACCAACTGGAAGTTTTGGTATCAAACTTTCCTAATTGCTGCAATGCTCTGTATTGTTCTTCTGTTAAAAGTTCAATTCCCATTGCAGTTGCCATATCTATTGCATTGGTAGCTGGCTTGTGTTCTTTTCTCGATTCCTGTCCTTCATAATCGTAACAAATACTCCTACGACCGGCTGGTGTTTCAAGTGAGCAATCATAAAAGATATATTCGCAGCTCTTTTTATCAAATTCAACTACATCTGGTTCACCACCCGTTTTTTCCATTTCGTTTAGCGACCAAAGTTTTTCTGCATTCGCTTCAAATTTTGTCAGTAAATTTTTCCATTCAATCCCTTTGTGGCGATGCATGTTTTTTTCAAAGCGGGTTTTTAAAACATCTAATAATGCCGCAGCATTTTCTTTTGAAATTGATTTTTTAATTGCTTTTGCCATGGGTTAGTTTTTAATTTCTTGTAGTACGTAACTTTCTAACCAAATGTAGAAAAGCTTTACAATAATTTAGCATTTCAAATTCTATAGCATTGATATTAAATAATTCGCCTGTTTGTCAACATTAAATGGGTTAGCAAAATTTGTCCACACACTTCTATCGCCGTTATCAAATATTTGTGCAGTAATAAGCTTTTGCCACAGGTAAGTTTTCGTTCAATCTTTACCCCAACTTGTTTTATGATAATTTTTTTATTTCTTCTTGCATTAAATCAAAATTCTCGTCATCAAAGGAGATTAATAGAACCTTCTCAATTGTGTCGTTGGTAAAAAGGAATTCAGAAACTGTTTGCACTGAAATTTTAGCAGCTAAGTTTTTTGGAAATCTATATATGCCTGTACTTATGTTTGGGAATGCAATAGTTTCACAATTGTTATCTATTGCAATCTTTAATGAATTCGTATAGCATTCAGCAAGTTTTATTTCTTCATTGTTATTTCCACCATTCCAAACAGGTCCAACTGTATGAATAACGAATTTTGCAGGTAACTTACCTGCCGAGGTTATAACGGCTTCACCCATTTTACATCCTCCTTGTTTAGCAATTATTTTTCGGCACCCTTCCAAAATTTCGTTACCTCTGGCTCTATGAATTGCTCCATCAACCCCGCCTCCTCCTAACAATGAAGAATTAGCTGCATTAACAATAGCATCAACTTCAACTTTAGTAATATCAGATTTAAGTATTTCTATTTTTGATTTCATGATTGAAAGCTAAAATTATTAAGGTAGGATTTTATAAATCTTTTTTGAATATAAGTGTACGGAAGAGCTTTTCAGTAGTTATACAAACACAAACTTATTTTCATCCAAAATTTTCTCATCGTCAAATCTGTAAGCAACTAACTTTCCTTGTTTTGCAACACTATAATCAAGGCAACAAATGTTTTGTTTATACAAAGATGGTTCACCTTTTAGCCAATAATGTCCGAAAAATACTTTTTTATCTTCAGCTGTATAGAAATTGGTGGTTTTGAGGCTTGAAATGTGAACAGGCAATTCAGGCAAATTTTCTAGAGGTTCTATGCTGATTGATTTGTAAGTCATCTCAGCCGGATCTTCCCACCATTTTATTCTTATTTCACTTCGGTTTGTTCCATCTTTGTCTGTGAAGAAAAGTCCTTCAGGCATTTTCATTTCTCTACCTTTTAAAGTTTCTTCAATGGCATTATTTAGATGGGTGCCTTTTTTCACAGATTGAAATATTAATTCGTCGGTGAGTCTTCCGTTTACCAATGTCTTCCTAAGGTATTCAATGTTATTATCGTCCCAACAGGCGTGAACGGCTCTAAAGGTTTCTGTTTCATAAAAAAGAGGAAGGGTTTTAAACCATTCTAAATACTGTTCATATTCTGTTTGCATATTCTGAAACTGTTCTAAAGTTCGATAATGCTGAATAATATTTTTTATAAGATGTTTACGTAGATGGCCACCTTCTGTTTCCTGAAAGTGAAAACATAATGCATTGTATTCGTGATTACCCATCAAAGCAATTGCATTATCACTATCAACCATTGCTTTTATTATTTCAAGTGTTTCTTTAATTTTTGGTCCTCTGTCAATGTAGTCTCCAACAAATAAAACCTTACGAGACGGATGAGCATATGTGCCATCTTTATATTCATAGCCCATTTTTTGTAGCAATTCAATAAGCTTGTCCGCATGTCCATGTATGTCACCTATTATATCTGTCATTTTACTTATTTTATATTTTAATTTCTTTGTGAAATTTTATAACATCATTGAATCATCCCCACCAACCATTCCCTCAATTCCCTCCCATCCGCATCCATTTTAAAACTCTTTTTCTCTAGCTTTAATTGTGCTACAATGGATGTAGGAATTGGCACAGTTTCACCAATTATTGGTTCTATAACATCGTAAAATTTTACAGGGTGGGCGGTTTCTAAAATTACTCCTTTCTCTGTTGGGTTTTTGGCAAGGTATTTTTGCAATGCGTTGTATGCAACTGCACCATGGGGATCTAATAAATAATTGTTTTCTTTAAATACTTGAAGCAATGTTTTAGCCGTCTCAGCATCGGAAATAGATGTGCTGCTCAATATTTCTATAAGGTTATTGTTTTCCCCACCAAAAATTTCTAGTATGCGTACAAAATTGCTTGGGTCGCCTACATCCATTGCATTCGAGATAGTGGCTATGGCTTTTTTGGGTTTATAAATTCCTGTATTAAAAAACTCAGGTATTGTATCGTTTGCATTACAGGCAGCTATAAAATGTTTAATAGGCAAGCCTGCTTTTTGTGTCAATAAACCGGCGCAGATATTTCCAAAGTTTCCACTTGGTACCGCAACGGCAGGAGGGTTATTTTTATCTTGCCATTGTTTCCATAAAAAGAAATAATAAAACTGCTGTGGTAACCAACGTGCAACATTTATGGAGTTGGCAGAAGTGAGAAAAATTTTTTCCTTCAACGCTTCATTCATAAAAGTTTCTTTCACCATTTTTTGGCAATCATCAAAGCTGCCGTTTACTTCTATGGCATGTATATTTTTACCAAGTGTAGTCAATTGTTTTTCCTGCACGCTACTCACTTTCCCCGAAGGGTACAATATCACTACTTCAATACCGGGCACATCGTAAAAACCATTGGCCACTGCACCACCTGTATCACCTGATGTTGCAACTAACACAACAATTTTTCCTGTCCGTTCTTTTGCAAAATAACCCAAGCAGCGACTCATAAATCTTGCGCCAATATCCTTAAACGCAAGGGTAGGACCATGAAATAATTCCAGGGAAAAAATATTATCAGTAATTGGTACAAGTGGTATTTCAAAATTCACCGTTTCTTCCACAATGTTTTTTAAAACATCTTGCGGAATTACATCGCCAACAAATGATTTTATTACCTCATAAGCAATGGCTGCATTGGAATACTTTTCTATATCATTCAACATTTTTTTATCAACCTGTGGTATTATTTCAGGATAGTACAAACCCTTATCTGGTGCCTGACCTGCAATGGTAGCAGTTTTAAAATCTACAATAGGGGCATTTTTATTTAGACTGTAGTAGTTCATTATTTATTATTTACCATTTATTATTTATCATTGTCCACTCATATCAAACATCAAAACAACACTTTAAAGATTTATAAATTGCCCTATTCTCAACACCCAATTCCTAATCCCTAAAACCCAATCCCAAATTCCCAATCCCTAACCCCCAATTCCTAATCCCCCAAATTCCTCACTCCATTCTTCTAACTCCCTCCTCATTCACCGTAGTAACATAACACCTATAATCAACCCCAAGCTTTGTATAAATATCCTCCATTATATTTCTGACTTCAATGGCAGTTTTTTCATCTTTGTTAAACATAAAAACGGATGGTCCGGAACCTGAAATACCACCACCCAATGCACCAACTTCTTTGCATTGTTTTTTTACATCATCAAAACCGGGTATTAAAATACTACGCACAGGTTCTATAATTACATCTTCCAATGAGCGACTTATTAAATTATAATCTGATTTTAAAAAACCGGTAACCAGCCCTGCAATATTTCCCCATTGTTTTATAGCATCCTTTAGCGAAACTTCTTTGCGTAAAATTTGCCGGGCATCAGCCGTTTTTACTTCTATTTGAGGATGAACAACCGTTACAAAAAGTGGTGGAGCACTAAGCGGAATTATATCCAACGGATGAATAGACCGTATCAATGTTATTCCACCATATATACACGGAGAAATATTATCAGCATGTTTTACACCGCTGGCAAGTTTTTCGCCATTCATGGCAAATTGTACCAATTGCTCTTTGGTAAAATAATTATCAAGTAACATATTGGCAGCTACTACAGCACCAGCAGAACTTGCTGCACTGGAGCCCAAACCACTGCCGGGCATTATTACTTTTTTAATGGTTACTTCAAAACCAATTGG
>JANPIF010000457.1:0-2734 GCA_031424845.1 Ferruginibacter sp. | reverse complement strand
ATTATTTTATTTTTTATCCCCATCATGGGCTTTTTTATCGGCAGGCTTGGTCGTTCATTAAAAAAGCCATCTGGGGAAGTGGCACAAAAAAGTGGCGAATCAATTTCCATATTAGATGAAACGCTTGGCGGTTTAAGGGTTATAAAAGCATTTAATGTAGAACGAACAATAAGAAAAAAATTCTCTGACAACAGTTACAAGCTATTACACATCACCAACAAAATAGGGTATAGGCAAAGCTTTGCATCGCCAATGAGCGAAATGCTTGGAGTAACCATGTTTACGAGTATTCTTTATTATGGTGGCAGCAAGGTATTGGGCAATGAAATGTCAACATTAACTGGCGCAGATTTTTTAACATACATGGCTATGTTTTGGGGAATAATAGATCCTGCAAAAAGTATATCAGGAGCTTTTTCAAATTTACAAAGAGGCTCTGCTGCAATAGAAAGAATACAACAAGTACTAGATGCTCCAATAACTGTAGATGAAAACCCCAATGGAAAACAGATTACCACATTTAAAGAAAGCATCGAATTTAAAGATGTAAGTTTTTATTATGAAGATGTAATGATATTGAAGAATATAAGCTTTAAAGTAGAAAAGGGAAAAACAATTGCTTTGGTAGGTAGCAGCGGCGCTGGAAAATCTACCTTGGCAGATTTGATACCACGTTTTCACGATACAAGTGGCGGAGAAATTTTAGTAGATGGTGTTAACATAAAAGATTACTCACTTTTTTCATTGCGTAGCTTAATGAGCATCGTAACGCAGGAACCAATTTTGTTTAATGATACTATTGCAAACAACATTGCACTGGGCATGGAAAATTGTAACAGAGAAGAAATAGTAGATGCTGCTAAAATTGCAAATGCACATTTATTTATTGAGAAAAAAGAATTTGGTTACGAAACAAATATTGGTGACAGAGGTATGTAATTAAGTGGCGGAGAAAGACAAAGACTTACCATTGCAAGGGCCGTTTTAAAAAACCCACCCATTCTTATTTTAGATGAAGCCACTTCATCTTTAGATACAGAAAGTGAAAGATTAGTACAGGATGCCATCAATAATTTGATGGAAAACAGAACCTCTGTAGTAATAGCCCACAGGCTAAGCACCATAAGCCATGCAGATGAAATTATTGTATTAAAAAAAGGAGAAATTGTAGAGCGTGGCACTCACAATAGTTTAATAACACATGGTGGTTTTTATAAAAGATTGGTAGATATGCAAGAGGTAAAATAATTTTTTCACCGCAGAGAATAGGAGTTAAAGAAGTTATCGCAGAGGATTGATCATTTTAATGAAACCATATTTTAGTCAGCCATTATTTTTCTTATAAAAACTTTCCTGTGTAACTTTCCTTAACCTTTTTCATATCCTGCGGTTTACCTGCAAAAACTAAATTACCACCCATGTCTCCTGCTTCCGGGCCAAGATCAATAACCCAATCGCAACTTTTTATAACATCGGTATTGTGTTCGATTACCAATATAGAATGACCTTGCTCTACCAATGCATTAAAGGAAGCAAGTAATTTTTTTATATCGTGAAAATGAAGACCAGTTGTAGGCTCATCAAAAATGAATAGTATATGACCTTGTGCTTTTCCTTTACCTAAAAAGGATGCAAGTTTTACTCGCTGTGCCTCGCCTCCGCTTAAAGTATTAGAGCTCTGGCCAAGTTTTACATAACCCAATCCTACATCGCTTAAAGGTTGTATTTTTTTTGCCACATCTTCACCATCAGTTGTTACTTTTCCTTTTACTTTTTCTGTGGCTTCGCCAAAAAATTGAATCGCTTCATCAACACTCATCTCCAGCACATCATGAATGCTTTTTTCTTTGTAAGTAACCTCCAACACTTCTTCTTTAAAACGTTTTCCATTGCATACATCGCATACCAAATGTACATCTGCCAAAAATTGCATTTCTACCAATTGTTCTCCTTCGCCTTTGCAGGCATCGCACCTGCCAGCATCTACATTAAAAGAAAAATGCTTGGGCATAAAGCCACGAATTTTGGAGAGTGGTTGTTTGGAAAAAAGTTCTCTTATTTCATCATAAGCTTTTATATAAGTAACGGGATTACTTCTGCTGCTCTTACCAATGGGGTTTTGGTCCACCATTTCAAGCCTGCTGATGTAATCAATATCGCCGGTAATTTTTCTGTACAAGCCAGGCTTTTCAGAAATCTCGCCTTTTATTTTTTGAATGGCAGGATATAATATTTGTTTAACCAAAGTAGTTTTTCCGCTACCACTTACACCTGTAACTGCACATAAAATATTTAAGGGAAACTCAACAGAAATATCCTTTAAATTATTTTGTTTTGCTCCTTCTATTTTTATACTTCTGTTCCATTTACGAAGCTGTTTTGGTACTTCTATTTTTAATTTTCCTGATAAATATTTCCCTGTTAAACTATTTTCATTGGCTATAAGTTCATCATAATTTCCTTCAGCAATTACTTCGCCGCCAAGATGGCTGGCGAGTGGTCCCATATCAATAATATGATCTGCTTCTCGCATCATCATCTCATCATGCTCTACTACCACTACTGTGTTTCCAAGGTCTCGCAATTCTTTTAAAACTAAAATTAATTTCTCGGTATCTCTACTATGCAATCCTATGGATGGCTCATCTAAAATATATAGAGAATTGGTGAGGTTACTACCCAAACTCCTTGTAAGTTGTATACGTTGGCTTTCCCCGCCGCTTAATGAATTGGC
>JANPIF010000456.1:0-5007 GCA_031424845.1 Ferruginibacter sp. | reverse complement strand
TGATAAACCATCTACGGCATATTTTGTAGCAATGTAAAAACAAACTGAAGGGAAAGATCGTAAACCACCTATGGAAGCTCTGTTAACAATGTGCCCACTTTTTTGAGAACTCATAATTGTCAAAACATCCTGGGTCATTTTAGCTAAACCAAATACATTTATTTCAAACATTTTTCTCACGGCTTCTTCTTCACTTTCTTCAATAGCACCGAAATAACCAATACCTGCATTGTTTACCAATACATCTATTCTCCCAAATTTTTCTATAGCTGCTTTTACGGAGGACGTAATTTCTTCAGGTTTTGTAACATCCAGTTTCACTGCAATAGCATTTTCTTCATTCCCTTCAACAATATCATTAATATCATCAGTGTTTCTTGCAGTTACTATCGCTTTGTTACCAGCTGATAAAACATTTTTTGCAAGCTCTCTTCCAAAACCGGTAGAGCATCCCGTTATTAACCAAACTTTACTCATAATGTATATTTTTACTAAAGCTATCAACTTTTACACCAAAAGTAAAAAGTGATAATATGTCATATTGATTAAAAAAAACTGTTACCATTTATAAAAAACTGAGCAATTTATTTAGAAAGAAAATGTAAGTTGAAATAAAAATGAAAAAAGTAATTGCATACAGTTCAGTACTCATTTTTTTGTTGACAGCTTATTCGTTTAAAAAAAATGAAAATATAACTGCTGAAAAAATACTTTCAAAAATGTATCACCGATATTATAACAAATGGTACAAAAATTTCACCTTTGATCAAACAACAGAAAATTATGTAAAAGATAGTCTGGTAAAAACTGCCACGTGGCACGAAACCATTGTTTATCCAGATTATTTTAGAATAAGTTTTGGTGATGTTTCCAATGGCAATGCAGTAATATTTATAAAAGATTCTTCTTACAATTTTTCTAAAGGCAAACTGGTTAAAAAAAGCTTAAGAGGAGAGGACCTAACATTTTTATTGGGCGGTATGTATTTTATTTCTTTTGATAGTGTAAAAATAAAAATGGGTAAAGAAGGGTATGATATTACAAAAGCTTACCAAACAAGTTGGAATGGAAAGCCAATGTACGTTATAGGAGCAGGCAATGCCGAAGAAAAACTAAATCAACTTTGGATTGATAAAAAGAAATTGATAGTGGTAAAATTTATAAAATACAAAGGACAAAATAAAGAAGAAGCTGTATTTAGCGATCATGTAAAATTTGGTAAAGCATGGTCTGAAACTTCATGCATATTTTACAGCAATGATAAAGTTTTACAAAAAGAAAAATATTATAATTGCCAAGTAAATACTAATGTGGATATGGGAATTTTTGATCCTTATAATTTTAAGAAATAATCAATTCTCTATAAAGATTTTTTTAATACCGAAAAAGCAGGAGTTCTTATTTTGTTAGTTCCCACTGCACTTTACCACCCGAAATAAAAAAAGTTTCATTTTTGGTGCTATAATTCTTGGGGGGATAGTTTTACGCTTTCTATTTTAAAGATGCTCCTTATAAAATTTTAGTCAACACTTTAATAAGTGTAAAAATACTGGTTACGATAACAAGCAAACCTACCGCTACATACACTTTTTTTACAGGCAATTTTCCTACAAGCTTGGCAGCAATAGGCGCTGCAATAACGCCTCCAATAATAAGTCCTAAAATTTCAACAATTGGTAAATGCTTTAATAAAATAAAAAAAGTTATAGCGCTTGAGAGCACTACAAAAAACTCAGCAAGGCAAACGGAACCTATTACATAACGTGGGTTTCTTCTTTTCGAAATAAGTGTGCTGGTTACTAACGCTCCCCATCCACCACCGGCAAATGCATCCATAAAACCACCCATGGTTGCAAGCCAACCAACCTTTTTTACTTTTTCGCTTGTATGTTTTTTCTTAAATGCTTTTTTAATAATGTAGTAACCTAAATAGCAAGTGTAAACTGATAATGGTATGCGAATGTACTGTGCATATTTGTTGCCATATACTGCAAGCGTAGCACCAATAATAGCACCACACACACCGGGTACTACCAATGCCCTAAATAATTTTTTATTGATATTCCCAAAGCGATGATGGCTATAACCGCCGACTCCACTACTGAATACTCTGGCAGAATGTACTCTACTGCTTACTACTGCTGGAGGCACACCCATGGCCAACAAAAATGTTGTGGATATAGTACCATATCCCATCCCCATTGATCCATCAACCATCTGCGCCAAAAAGCCTGTGAGCAGCATCAGCAAAAAAGTATTGGTATCTATTTCAGCTAATAAATGCTTACAATTTTCAACAATTGAACGAATAGGAGTGTAGTAAAGTATAGTGCCAATTATAAGAAAAAGAATAAAAAAAACAAGACTCCAAAAAACAATCTTGGTCCACTTATTTTGTTTGTTTTCTCCTTTAATTAAAAGATCAGCTTTTTTTGAAGCAAGAATTTTTTCCAGATCATCTGTTGCATTTATGTCTGCAGCAAAATTATTATCCGGTATTTTTTTAGATGAAAATTCTGATATCTTATTTTTATCATTTAAATCTTTACTGTTATCCATCATCTTTTATTGAAATAACACCGCAGCTACCGTACTGTGGCTTGTTTCGTCAATTAATATGGCGCTCCCATTTGCACGTAATTTTTCATAACTGTCATATACCAATGGCGAAGCAGTTTTTAATAAAACTTTAGCTACTTCATTCAATTGTAATGAGGTTGGTTCTATTTTTTCGAGTGTATTAACATCCAGCTTGTATTCAATTTCTTTCACTACGCATTTTAAATGTTTGCTATGGTGTTGGAGGATGTATTTATTACCAGGCTGTAAAGGTTTTTCATCCATCCAGCAAATCAAAGCATGTAGTTCGTTATTAGTCTGGGGAAGGTTGTTGGTTAAAACAATACTGTCGCCCCGACTGATATCAATATCATTTTCCAGTAAAATAGTGGCACTTTGTGGCGCAAAGATTTCTTCTACTTCTTTGCCAGCTACTTCCAGTTTGCTGATGGTTGTTTGTATTCCGGCTGGCAACACTGTTACTGCAGATCCTTTTTTATAAATACCACTTATTACCCTACCAGCATAACCCCGATAATCAGGCAGTGCCTCGGTTTGTGGACGAATTACAAATTGAACCTGAAACCTTGGGTCAGTTAAATTAACATCGTTTGCAACTTCGACATTTTCCAAATGATGCAATAAACAATTGCCTTCGTACCAATTCATTTTGGTAGAAGCATCTACAATATTATCGCCATCCAATGCACTGATCGGAATAAAAGTAACATCATTTAAACCCAATTTTTTTGCGACAGCAGTGTAATCAATTACAATATTGTTGAACACATCTTCCGAAAAATTTACAAGATCCATTTTATTAACAGCCACTATTACATGCAGTATTTTTAACAGCGATGCAATAATAGAATGCCTACGGGTTTGTTCCACCACACCTTGCCTTGCATCTATCAAAACAATAATGAGGTTGGCATTGCTCGCACCCGTAATCATGTTGCGTGTGTACTGCACATGCCCCGGCGCATCGGCAATAATAAATTTTCTTTTTGGGGTAGAAAAATAACGGTAAGCCACATCAATCGTAATGCCCTGCTCACGTTCAGCACGCAAACCATCTGTAAGCAATGCCAGATCTACCGTGCCACCAATTTTATTTTTGGTGCTTTTTTCCAGTTGCTCCAACTGGTCTATCAAAATATTTTTACTGTCGTATAACAGGCGACCAATAAGCGTGCTCTTACCATCATCTACACTACCTGCGGTTATAAATCTTAAGATATCCATTTGTTATATTTACTATTTATCATTTATTATTTATCATTGGGGGTATTAAAAATTAAGAACTCATAATCATCCGATTTCGAATTGGATTAAAAAGCGGAGCGATTCGTTTAAATTATTATGATGTCAGCCTGAGCCTGTCGAAGGCGGGTTTGTTTATAGCAACGGGTACGACAAGCTCACCCGGACACTGTAAAGAAATCAAACTTCTTTTTTAAACAAACTTCAAAATTTCACAACCCCATTCACAATTCACCTTTCACATTAAAAGTATCCATTCTTCTTCCTGTCTTCCATCGCTGCTTCTGTAACCTTATCATCAATTCTTGTTTCGCCACGCTCACTTATTTTAGCAGCAATTATTTCATTAATCACTTCATCCAATGTACTGGCAGATGATTCTACAGCAGCCGTGCAAGTCATGTCACCAACGGTTCTGTAACGAACCTGTCTTGTTTCTATTACATCACTTTCTTCTCTAATTACAAAAGGAGACATAGCAACCAACTGCCCATCATGCACAATAATTTCTCTTTCATGGGCAAAATAAATAGAGGGCAATGCAATGTTTTCTCTTTTTATATAATTCCATATATCCAATTCCGTCCAGTTGCTTATAGGAAACACCCGCACATTTTCTCCCTTGTTTATTCGTCCGTTATAAGTGTTCCAAAGTTCAGGCCGTTGCAGCTTTGGGTTCCATTGCCCAAACTCATCTCTTATAGAAAAAATTCTTTCCTTAGCCCTTGCTTTTTCTTCATCACGCCTGGCGCCGCCAATGCAGGCATCAAAAGAAAATTCTTCAATTGTATCCAGGAGTGTAAAAGTTTGCAACCAGTTTCTGCTGGCAAATTTGCCTTTGGGTTCAGTTAGTTTTTTTGCTTTTATGGTATCTTCCACTTTTCGTACAACCAAGGTTGCGTCTATGTTTTCAGCCATAGCATCTCTATAATCTAATGCCTCTTTAAAGTTGTGCCCTGTATCTATGTGAATAAGAGGCATCGGTATTTTCGCGGGCCAGAAAGCTTTCTTTGCAACGTGTGTTACAACAATTGAGTCTTTACCTCCTGAAAACAAGATTGCTGGTTTGTCAAATTGAGCCACCACTTCCCGGATTATAAATATCGCTTCTGATTCTAATTCCTGTAAGTGGGTAAGATAATACTTATGCATGTCCTAATATTACAATTTTATTTTAGGCAAAAC
>JANPIF010000455.1:0-3946 GCA_031424845.1 Ferruginibacter sp. | reverse complement strand
AAAAGACAAATGGGCAGGAATGAGTTGGGAAAACCGTGCAAATATTTTTTTAAAAGCAGCTGATTTATTGGCTACAAAATACCGTCCGCATATAAATGCAACGACCATGCTTGGGCAAAGTAAAAATGCCATGCAAGCTGAAATTGATGCAAGCTGTGAGTTAATAGATTTCCTTCGTTTCAATATTCATTTCTTAAGTGATATTTATCAAAAGCAGCCCATCAGCAGTCCGGGAATTCAAAACCGTTTGGAGTATCGTCCGCTCGAAGGATTTGTTTTTGCATTAACGCCTTTTAACTTTACGGCAATCGGCGGCAATTTACCTACAAGTGCTGCCATGTGCGGTAACGTGGTTGTTTGGAAATGTGCCAATACACAGGTGTACAGCGCCCAAATGTTTATGAAGATTTTAAAGGAAGCTGGTTTGCCCGAGGGAGTTATAAACCTGGTTTTTGTAGATGGACAGACAATTGGTGATGTTATTTTTAACCACCCTGAATTTGCCGGTTTACATTTTACCGGAAGTACCGGAGTATTCAATAAAATGTGGGAGACGATTGGTAAAAACACACCAATTTATAAATCGTATCCACGTATTGTAGGCGAAACCGGCGGTAAAGATTTTGTGATAGCACACAAGAGCGCCAATGTAGATGCAGTGGTAACCGCACTTGCAAGAGGTGCATTTGAATACCAAGGGCAAAAATGTTCTGCAGCATCTCGTGCATACATACCAAGTAATATGGCTGCAGAAGTAAAAAAGAAATTGGTAGAAACGGTGAAGACCATGAAAATGGGAACGGTAGAAAACTTCACCAATTTTATAAATGCTGTGATAGATGAAAAGAGTTTTGATAAGCTGGAAGGCTACATTAAAAATGTGCGCAAAAGAGACAGTGGTGCAAAAATTTGGGTAGGAGGGAAATGCGATAAAACCGAGGGGTATTTTATAGAGCCAACTATTATTGAAGCAACAGATCCTTATTATGTAACCATGTGCGATGAGTTGTTTGGCCCAGTATTAACCATTTATATTTACGACGAAAATAAATATGAAGAAACCTTAAAACTGGTTGATAATACTTCTCCTTACGCCCTTACGGGAGCAGTACTTGCGCAAGACAGGTATGCAGTAGAACTAGCAGTAAATAAACTTCGTAACAGTGCTGGTAATTTTTACATTAATGATAAACCAACCGGTGCAGTGGTGGGGCAACAACCATTTGGAGGTGCAAGAGCAAGTGGTACCAATGATAAAGCCGGTTCTCAATTAAATTTATACCGTTGGTTAAGTGCACGAACCATTAAAGAAACTTTTGTGCCTGTGGTAGATTACAGGTATAGCTTTATGGAAGAGGCGTAAAGAAATCAAAAATGTCAGCAGATAAAATTGCTGACATTTTTTTTGATACTTACAGACTTTATATTTATTTCATTCTCTCAATTTCCCTCAACAAATCTTCCAGCCCGTTCATTTTTATTTCAAGCAAACACTGCAATAAATGTCCGAGTTTACTTTTGGGGAAACCTTTGCGGGCAAACCATTCCAAATAACTTACAGGCAAATTTTTAAGTACCGTGCCTTTGTATTTACCAAACGGAATTTGCATCGTCACAATTTCCCTCAGCATGTTACCATCAGGCATAGGAATATCTTCCATAAAAAAAGTTCAAGATTCAAAATTCAAGGTTGCAAACGGCCCACTGCTTATCTTCCGACACCAGGCACAACAGGTAAACTTTCATTACCGTTTTCATTTACAGATTGCACAGCAAAAAAGTAATTGTCTTTAGAATAGGGAACGGTAATTTCTGTAGCAGTAGTATATATTTTCTTTTGCCAAAATGCACTGCTGGTTTCTCTCATTAATAAATAATAACCTTTTACATTTCCAGTTGCAGGTTTTTTCCAATAGAGATTGGAGTTGTTGCCCAGTTTTTTTACATCAATTTTTACACTATCAGGCATGGAAGGTGCTTTGGCAAGATTAGCCAAAGTACTCAAATTCATACCCGTATTTTTTCTGAGGTATTCAAAATCGATAAACTCAATAAGATCGCCGTATTGTATGCCGTTTTCTACACGTACATTCTGGTGTTGTCTTGTATAGTTCTCATTCATTTCTGTAATACGAACTGCGGTAAAACCGTTTTCAACAAAGGGTGTATGATCTCCACCTCTAAGAAAACGATCGTTTCTGTAAATCAATTTTATCTCTAGATTGTCAACATAACGCTCACCTGTTTCTTTCATATAACGGGCAAGTTGCCTGCTTTTACCATCATTTTCCAAACCTAATTGACGAATGGTTTTTGCATTTTTATCTAACTCATAAGCCGGTAATCCTTCACTAAATACCCTTACCTGTGTATTGTTGATGTTGTTTGTTTCGTTGCTGTTGTTGCTACCCATAATATCATTGTTAAGTACAGCTTCAATGTTCAAATTTTCTTTTCTTGATTTGGTTGCCATGTAAGTAGAACCAAGCAGACCTTGCTCTTCGCCACTTACCGCCATAAAAATAATGGTAGCACCAAAGTTTCTTTTACTCATAATACGTGCACATTCCATTACGGCTGCTACACCACTTGCATCATCGTTTGCGCCGGGTGCATCGCCTGTGCGATCCATTACATTTGTACGCATAGCATCTAAATGTCCGCTGATGATAAATATGCGTTTATCTGTTGGATCAGTTCCTTTCAAAGTGGCCAGTACATTGCCCAGTAAGAGGGTAGTATCAACTCTGCGTTTATCTGGTTGTAAGGTTGTAGTATCTATTAGCGCTGTAAGTCTGCCGTTTGATTGTGCAGCAAATTCATTAAACTTTTGCAGTACATATAACCTTGCTGCACCAATTCCTCTCTTCTTTTCTGTTTGTGTACTGAGGGTATTTCTGGTGCCAAAATTTACCATTGTTTGTATATAGCTGCGCAAAGAATCAGGTGAAATTTCTTTTACCATTTGTTCAATAGATGGATCTCTTGCAATTGTAGTTTGGGCATGTAGTTTTGTTGTGGATACTATAACAAATAAAAGGATGATAATTTTTTTCATAATTTTTAATTATTGTATAATAAAATTCAAGTAAATCTACCAATAGATAAAAGCCAAATAAATAACTGAAGATGAAATGCCCGCCCGGCTGAACACAGTTCGGACGGGTGCGACCGGCTACATCAGCGCCTCTCAGTCAGTAACCACCCAATAAAATTTAAGAAGTAAAATTTTATTGGGCTTCATTAGCAAATTAGCTCATTATTCTACTTCATTTTTAAACAAACTGTACTTCCGCCATTTTTCTATTAACTGCGCCATATCATCTGGCAGTTCGCTTTTAAACATCATAGCTTCTTTTGTAGTTGGGTGCACAAATCCTAGTTCTTTTGCATGTAAAGCCTGGCGTGGACAAATGGCAAAACAATTATCTACAAACTGTTTGTATTTTGTATAAATAGTTCCTTTTACAATTTTATCGCCACCATAAAAATCATCGTTAAATAATGGGTGACCTTTGTACTGCATGTGTACCCGTATTTGGTGTGTTCGCCCGGTTTCTAACCTACATTCAACTAAAGAAACGTAATTAAAATTTTCCAATACTTTATAATGGGTAATGGCTTCTTTGCCATAATCTCCTTCTGGGTAAACGGTAAATAATTTTCGCTGTTTTTGGCTGCGACCCACATGGCCCGTGATGGTTCCTTCAGGCTCATCAAAATTGCCCCATACTACTGCGTTGTAACGACGATAAACAGTATGGTCGAAAAACTGTTTAGCCAGTTCGCTCATCACTTTTTGTTTTTTTGCCACCACAATTAACCCGCTTGTATTTTTATCTATGCGGTGCACTAACCCATAACGGGTAAGTTCGCTCTCATCTATCTCCGGGCAATTTTTTTGCAGATGCCAAGCTACGGCATTTATGAGCGTATTATCTGGATT
>JANPIF010000454.1:0-11375 GCA_031424845.1 Ferruginibacter sp. | reverse complement strand
GCAGTAAAGACCATGTGGCTCACTTTTTAAATAGTACTCTTAATAAAGGGCAAATAAAACTTGTAAAAGATGATTTACTGGCCGGGCGCACAAAAATGTTATATGTAGCACCGGAAACGATGACGAAAGAAGAAAATGTAGAGTTTTTTAAAACGCTAGATATATCTTTTTTTGCGCCCGGCCAGTAAATCATCTTTTACAAGTTTTATTTGCCCTTTATTTAGAGTACTATTTAAAAAGTGAGCCACATGGTCTTTACTGCTAAAACCACGCATAAGATCTACCTGGTTTTTCATTAATGCAATAAGCGGAGAAACTACAATGGCAACACCCTTGCTCACCATGGCAGGAAGTTGATAGCATAAACTTTTACCACCACCTGTAGGCATTATTACAAAAGTATCTTTTCCGGAAAGCAAGCTGTTTATAATTTCTTCTTGGGGCGCTTTAAAGGTATCGAAACCAAAATTTTCCAGTAAATGGTGTTTAAGATGTGGATATGCAACGGAAACAGTAAAGTCACTTTTATTTTGTGTAGATTTCTTTTTTGTTGTTGTGTTGGTTTTTACTTTAGTCATAATAAATTGGATCAAAAAAAATTCGCTTCGTTCGTTTATAAAAAGAATATTGTAATGCTTTGTTATAACGGGCAGCGAAGGTACTTAATAGCATCTTACTATAAAAGCAAATGAAGGGTTAAAAGTATTTTGCTTACCGTTATTGTTAGATTTGATTAAGGTAATTAAAAAATATAAGAAAAAATATATTTGTTTAATTTTTATTTCATTGTTACTCCTACTTGATTGCACTATGGGGTAATTAAAATAAATTGCACTTTGTGAATAATAATCCACCAAATTTAATTGAAACTAGTGCCTTGCGCACCATACAGTTGCAGGCAGATTCCATCAAAGATTTAAGTGCGTTTGTAAACGATCATCTGATAAAAGCAGTGGAAACTTTGTCGGTATGTAAAGGAAGGATAGTAATAAGCGGCATTGGAAAAAGTGCTATTGTGGCTCAAAAAATTGTGGCTACGTTAAACAGTACTGGTACACCTTCATTGTTTATGCATGCCGCAGATGCTATACATGGCGATCTTGGTATGGTGCAGCAGGATGATGTTGTAATTGTGATAAGTAAAAGTGGCGATAGTCCTGAAATAAAAGTGTTAGTACCACTCGTTAAAAATTTTGGAAATGTATTAATAGGTATGGTGGGAAACATGCAATCTTATCTTGCAACTCATGCAGATATTGTTTTAAATACTACTGTTAAACAAGAGGCTTGTCCAAATAATTTAGCTCCTACTACTAGTACTACTGCACAAATGGTTATGGGAGATGTGTTGGCCATTTGCCTCATAGAAGTAAAGGATTTTAAAACGGTCGATTTTGCACGTTATCATCCGGGAGGGGCTTTAGGCAAAAGAATGTATTTAAGAACTGGTGATTTAATAAAAATGCACGAAAAACCATTGGTATTTTTACATGATGGAATAAAGAAAGTGATAGTAGATATTACAAACAAACGTTTAGGCACTACTGTTGTTATTAATGAACAAGAAGAACTGCAGGGAATAATTACGGATGGTGATGTGAGAAGAATGTTTGAGAAATATGATGATTTTTTAAACATTACTGCAAAAGATATTATGACTAAAAACCCTAAAAAAATACAGGAAAGCACTTTAGCCGTAGAGGCTTTAGAATTAATGAAAGAAAATAATATTAGCCAATTGGTAGTAATGGAAAATGAAGTGTACAAAGGAATTTTGCATTTACATGATTTAATAAGAGAAGGAATAATATAATATTACAATAGCATAGATTTAATAATACCCAGAACATTATCTTTTAACCAATTAATATTTTCAATATAATAGTATAATGAATAAGCACAATTATGTAGCAATAATGGCCGGTGGTATTGGCAGTAGATTTTGGCCAATGAGCAGAACAAACATGCCAAAACTATTTATAGATATTTTAGGATTTGGTAGAACATTAATTCATGCAACTTACGATAGGTTTGTACAATTTATCCCCGCCGAAAATATATTTATTGTTACTTCTTCTCAGTATAAAGGAATAGTAAAAGAGCAATTGCCAGAACTCGATGAAAAAAATATTTTGTGTGAACCTTCCAGAAAAAATACTGCTCCATGTATCGCATATATATCTTATAAATTGATGCAGTTGGATCCTAACGCAAATCTTATTTGTGCACCTGCAGATCATTTAATTACAGAAACACAATCCTTCATAGATATTTGTAAACATGCCTTACATTTTACTTCTCACATAAAAGCATTGGTTACGCTTGGTATAAAACCTACCAACCCTAATACAGGTTATGGCTATATACAATACGAAAACCTTGCTGCCGGTGAAAATATTTATAAAGTAAAACTGTTTACAGAAAAGCCTGATAAAGAGCTTGCAAAAACGTTTTTGGCCAGTGGCGATTTTTTATGGAATGCAGGTATTTTTGTGTGGCAGGTAAAAAATATTGTAAAAGCTTTTGAAAAAAACGTACCGGAACTACACGAAGTTTTTGATGCTGAAAAGGCACTTTTTAACACTGACAATGAGCAGGAAATGATTGAC
Organism: Ferruginibacter sp.; assembly: GCA_031424845.1. GTDB lineage: Bacteria > Bacteroidota > Bacteroidia > Chitinophagales > Chitinophagaceae > Ferruginibacter. The sequence continues at coordinate 8,766 of JANPIF010000454.1, read as the reverse complement.
AGAATTTACCCTCAGTGTACCAATATTTCTATTGATTATGCGGTGATGGAGAAAGCTGATAATGTGTATGTAATTCCTTCTTCTTTTGGCTGGAGCGATTTAGGAACCTGGACAAGCGCTTACGAAACTTTTGAAAAAGATTATTTGGAAAATGCTGTAGGTGGCAATGAGGTAGTGATTATAGATGCTACAAAAAATATGGTACAAGTGCCTCAAAACAAATTGGTGGTATTACAAGGTTTAGACGATTTTATTATTGTAGATACCCAAGATGTTTTGCTTATTTGTAAAAAAGACAAAGAGCAGGAGATAAAAGATTATGTAGCAGAAGTTAAGAGAAATAAGGGAGATAAATATATTTAATTGATTATTCTAATAAATGTAAATGCCTGAAAATTATTTTTCAGGCATTTCTTTTATAAAAGATTAATAGGTTTCAGGGCCTTGCAATTCAATTTCTTCTTTCATTATTATTAAAAAAGGTTTTGTACCTATTTTGCCGCTAACAGAAACAGATTTGTTTTTTTCAGGTATAGGTTTTCCATTGTTTTCAACAACATTTAGTTTCCACAAATAATTTCCCTTGGATGACTTAAGGCGAACCACTTTTTGATCAGAACTTTTGGTAGCTGTAAAATAGGTTTCTGCAGAAGGTTGCACATCTACTTTCACAACTGTTTTACCATACAATACGGTATTAATGGTGGGCTTTGTTTTACAAGTTGTAAAAAAGTAAATAAACCGTTCTTTATATATTTTTGGAGTTACAGGATGGCCGTTTTCATCTACTTGCATTGTACCGGGGAGGGTTATCATGCTGTATGCATACCCTTTAATGGCTTTACAATTTACTTGCGCCTGCAATACATTTAAAAAAAATAATCCTAATAAAGTAATATATAATTTTTTCATGCAGTAATTTACACAAAAACTGCACCGTTATATAATTCATTAAAGTCTAAAGAATTTTACAACAGTTTAATAACATTTTTTCAAGCATATATTTTATTAGATGAAACCCACTATACAAAGCAAACTACCAAATGCAGGTGCTACTATATTTACTGTGATGAGTTCATTGGCTGTTGAGCACAATGCAATAAACCTTGGGCAGGGCTTTCCAGATTTTGCCATGAATGAAACATTGCCTGAGCTGGTAACAAAGGCAATGAATGATGGCTACAATCAATATGTACACATGAATGGTTTGCCGCTGTTGCGGGAAATGATTGCAGCCAAAGTGAAAAAATTATATAATGCGGATGTACACCCAACCGATGAAATTACCATTACCCCAGGTGCTACTTATGCATTGTACACAGCGCTTACCGCAATCTTACAACCCGGCGATGAAGTTGTTGTTTTTGAACCTGCTTATGATTGTTACATTCCACAAATTGAATTAAGTGGTGCAGTTGCTATTACTATTCCATTAACTGCTGACACATATAAAATAGATAAAGAACTTACCCGATCAAAAATTAATTCAAAAACAAAAGCCATTATTATTAACTCTCCGCACAACCCAAGTGGTGCAGTACTGGAAGAAGATGATATGGAGTTTTTAAAAGAAATAACTGAGGGGACAAGTATATTTATTATCAGCGATGAAGTGTATGAGCATCTTATTTTTAATGATAAAAAACATTTGTCTGTATTGCTTTATCCTGAATTATATGAAAGGAGTTTTGTAACCTTTTCTTTTGGCAAAGTGTATAACTGCACTGGTTGGAAAACCGGTTATTGCATATCACCGCCAATGTTTACAAAAGAGTTTAGAAAAGTACACCAGTTTAATGCATTCACTGTATTTGGACCGGTACAATATGCATTGGCCACTTTTTTACAAAATGAAAATGAGTATTTGCAACTGGGAGAAAAACTTCAACAAAAAAGAGATTTCTTCAAAAACTTAATGACTAAAACAAGGTTTGAGCCTATACCTAGTTATGGCAGTTATTTTCAAATTTATAGTTACAAAAACTTTAGTGATGAAAAAGAATATGACATGGCAGTAAGGCTTGTAAAAGAATGTGGTGTGGCTACTATACCGGTAAGTTCGTTTTATAAAAATGCAGTTGAAAATAAAGTACTGCGTTTTTGTTTTTCAAAAAAAGAAAGTACGTTAGAAGCGGCAGTAGAAAAATTGATAAATGTTTAAAACGTTAGATTTTCAAAAAAATAAGTTTTTAATGCTAAAATATTTTTGCTTTTTTATTTGCTTTGTAAGTATTTCATGTAAAGAAGCTGCTAAACAACAACCAAAACCAATTGAAAAAACAACATTAAAAAGGGTTACTATTTCTCCGGAATTAACTAATGTTGAAAGAGAAGTTTTTAATACTACGCCCTTTTCCATTAAAAAAGATTCTATACTTATACAACTTGCAAAAGGAATAAATTTTAAACTAACAGTGCCTACTGGTTATAAAATAAGCATAGCTGCTGAAGGTTTAAAACGACTACGTTTTATGGCAATTAGTCCAGATGGGAAATTGTTTTGCACAGATATGTACGACAAATCTGACAACAAAAAAGGCCGTGTTTATATTTTTGATAAATGGAATGACAGTACAAAAAAATTTGAACTGGTTTCTACCTACTTAGATAGTTTGCACAATCCTAACCAAGTCGGTTTCCATAACAATTTTATTTATGTAGCTGAAACAGAAAAACTGGTTCGTTATAAATACGCAGCCGGAGATTTGCAACCAAAAGATAGTGGAGAAGTAATAGCAACGTTTCCAGATTATGGGTTGAGTTATAAATATGGCGGCTGGCATCTTACAAGAAGCATCGCTTTTCACAATAATAAATTGTATGTGAGTGTTGGCAGCAGTTGTAATGCATGTTTGGAAGAAGAAAAAATACGTGCAACCATTACAGAAATGAACGCTGATGGAAGCAATAAAAAAATATATGCCAGAGGACTAAGAAATTCTGTTGGTATAAAATGGATAGGAAATGAATTGTGGGCAACAACAATGGGTAGAGATTTAATAGGGCCTGACAAACCTGAAGAACAGTTTTTAAAAGTTGAAAAAGATGGCTATTATGGTTGGCCATTTTATTATCAATACCAAAACAAAACATATGAAGATGCACAATTTAAAGATTCGGTAAAACCGATTTATGTAGAAAAGCCTGCGGTTGGTTTTGCAGGGTTTAAAGCCCATAGCGCACCGCTTGGTTTTGAATATTTAAAATATTTTGATGATGCTTATTTGCGCAATAGTATATTGGTTTGTTTGCATGGCAGTACAACTGTTGGCAGACAAAGAGGCAATTCAATTGTAAGAGTTGAAGGTGGAAATAAATATTCAGAAATAGTATCCGGCTTTTTATCTGGTAAAACTGAAAAAGAAAGGTACGGCAGACCCTGCGATATTTTAATGAAAGATAAAAGTTCTTTCTTTTTTACAGATGATCATAATGGCGTCCTGTATTATTTTTATAAATAACTAAAAAGCACCTTCAATTACGAAAGTGCTTTTTTATGTAAAAATTCTAAAAATTAATTGTTTTCTCCACCACCTGTATCAGGTTTTTGCCCTGCATTAGGATTTCTCGGTCCACGGTTAGGTTGTGGTCGGTTTCCTTGAGGTCTTGGCGGCCTGTTATTATTGTTTTGGTTTCTGTTTTGTGGCGGACGTGCCTCACGGTTTTGTTGTGGTGCCCGGTTTTCCTGTTGTTGTGGTGGACGTTGATTTTGTTGCTGCCCAGGTCTTGGATTATTTGTTCTTTGTTGCGGTTGTTGTGTTCTTGGTGCTTCAGCAGTATTACCGGTTTGTGGCTGACGACCACGCTGCGGTTGATTTTGTTGAGCGGGTCTTTGCTGGTTTTGTTGCTGGCTGCGTTCTTTATCTCTACGCTTACGAGTAGTTTTTTCGAGGCTCTTTAAACTTATTTGCCCTACAATATCTGCATATTCCGGTTCTACTTCTTTTGGTTTGCTTGTTACAATTTCTGCAGCTTCTAATTCCTCTGGTTTTATACCATCTTTATTTTGCGCCTTTATTTTTTTAACGGTGTCCAATGCTAAAGGAATATGTGCTGAACTCCCCGGCATACTGTACCACATCAAATTTTTGAAGATATCTTTTTTTACTAAAAATGCTCTGCCTTTGGCAGTTTCCAACACATCTGCATCTGTAGGAAAAAACTGAAGCGCATCCATATAAGTATCTAACTCATAATTTAAACAGCATTTTAAACGACCACACTGGCCGCTTAATTTTGTTTGGTTGATGCTTAAATTTTGATAACGGGCAGCATTTGTATTCACACTTTTAAAATCGGTAAGCCAAGTTGCGCAGCAAAGTTCTCTGCCGCAAGAACCTATGCCGCCTACTTTTCCTGCTTCCTGTCTTGCACCAATTTGGCGCATTTCTACTTTTACTTTAAACTCGCCTGCATATAGTTTTATAAGTTCTCTAAAGTCAACTCTATCATCGGCTATGTAAAAAAAGGTGGCTTTTCTTCCATCTGCCTGCACTTCTACCTCAGCCATTTTAAGTTCTAAATTCAACTGGCGAGCCATTGCACGACTGCGAATAAGAACCTGCGCTTCTCTGGCTTTGCTTTCCTGCATTTTTGCCAAATCACTTTCTGTAGCACGACGAAGAATCTTCTTAATATCAGGACTTTTTTCGTCGATGTTATTTTTCTTTAATTGAAGACGTACCAATTCTCCTGTAAGATTTACCATGCCTACATCAAATCCATTTACACCTTCAAGGGCAATCATTTCGCCTTTTTCAAAATAATGAAGGGTGGTATTTTTAAAGTAATCTTTGCGGCTGCCATTGTTAAAGCTTACTTCAACAATTCTGCAACTGCTTTCAGGGTCTGCAAAGGGTAAATTTGCCAACCAATCGTGTACATTCATTCTGTTACAAGCACCGGTACTGCAACTGCCTTTGCTTTGGCAACCGCCGGGTGTTCCTGTTCCGCAACTTCCACAAGCCATTTTATATAGTTTTACAAATCGTTAGTAAATGTTATCTGGGTAAAAGAGTAAAGAAGAAAAATAAAAAAATTATATTGTCATCCTGAGCCTTTTGAAGGCGGGTATATTTAGCGCAACGGGTTCGACAAGCTCACCCTGACAATATTATAGATTCGAACATTTTTATTCTCAACTGTTGTTCAAATTTTCTCTATAAAGTTTTTCCTTTTTGTTGTAATGATTTGAATGACCATTCCATGCGGAAAAAGCTAAATAGTAATATCAAAGATGAAATGTGCGACGCCACCGCAGCTCAATATTGCTGCTTCTTTGTTTGGCTAACAAAAATCAAATTTGAAAAATTTGTTTTTACCTATTGTATCAAAATTAATGATTTGTTGCTAATAATGTGGTATAACCTAATAGTGAGGGCATGAAACAGCATTTTTGCGTTGGCATTGCGTTCAATGTAGTAGGCGGCTTTGTCTAATTCTTCGGCTATGGCTTCTTGCTGAGATATGTTGCAAATTTTGTTTATACGTATGGCAAAATCTCTATACGCCGAGTCAGTATTTTCGTTTAAACCTTGTGGCGACACATTTAAACGGATGGCTTGCTCCAATAAATGCGTAAAATATTTAAGGAATTGTTTTTGCTTTTCACGGCCAAGTTTGGCTGCTTCTTCAATCCATTTTACCTGCGCCACCGGGCCGGTTTTTAAAATACTATTGAGCCAATCTCTTAATAAAACTTCCCAGTCATCATCTGCATGTTGCAATTGTTGGAGTGCTTCGTGGTAATTTCCTTCGGCAGTAGTGGCAATTTGATGTGCTTTTTGAGCATCAATATTTTCTCTTTCCTGCAAAGCAGATTGTATTTGCAGAGTTTGCAAAATGGGAATTTTTATTAATTGTGTGCGGCTTAAAATTGTAGGCAAAACCAGTGCATCGTTTTCTGCCACTAGAATAAATAAAGTATCTGGTGGTGGTTCTTCTATTAATTTCAGTAATTTATTGCCATTTTTGCCAAGCATTTCGGGCATCCAAATAATGAGAATTTTGAAAGAGCTTTCGAAACTCTTGAGACTCATTTTATGAATGATATCCCCACAATCATCTGAGGTTATATTACCCTGCTTATTTTCTGCATGTATGCTTTGCAGCCAGTCGAACAAATTGCCATAAGGAGTTGCCTCTACAAATTTGCGCCACTCAGTTATGTAATCGGTACTAATGGGTTTATCGCCGGGCTTGCGTGGTATAACGGGGTAGCTATAATGAATATCTGGATGTATCATTTTTGCTGCTTTTGTACAGGCAGAGCATATACCACAAGCATCTGTAAAGGGAGCATCATTTTCTATTTCGGGTTCATCACCAAACATAGAAATTCCTGCGGGTGCAGCTTTTTTCTTTGCTGTTTGCAAAGGATTTTTTTCGCAGGTTACATATTGTGCAAAAGCAAGCGCCATGGGTAAACCGCCACTGCCTTCTTTACCCAAAAACAACAACGCATGGCTAAGCCTGTTTTGCTGTATCATGTGAGTAAGTTGGGTCTTTAGATCGTGTTGGCCTATAACTTCGGTGAATTGCATATAAGAAAATAAGAAAATATGGAAATGTGCAATCATGCAAATTAGCAAATTATTTGATGACCATTCTAGAAATGAAAAATCCATCATAACAAATGTTATGATGGATTAATGATAAAATAATTTTGTTTTACAACTTCCCAATAATATCCTCGCTCATGGGTGTAGTGCCACTGTCAAATTTTGCAATTACACGCCCTTCTTCATCCAACAAAAACTTATTAAAATTCCATTTTACTTCTGCATCTAACACACCATTTTCTGCTTTGCTGGTAAGCCATTTAAAGATAGGTGCAATGTCATTCCCTTTAATGGCTACTTTTTCTGCCATAGGAAAAGTAACACCGTAATTTTTTTCACAAAAAGTTTTTATGTCGTTATTGCTGCCAGGTTCCTGGCCTCCAAAATCATTTGCAGGAAAACCCACAATAACCAATTTTGTTTTGTATTGCTCATACAATGCTTCCAGCTCTTTATATTGAGGTGTGAAGCCACACTCTGACGCTGTATTTACAATTAATATTTTTTTGCCTTTGTAATCTGCAAAATTAATGTTGGTACCATCCAATGCTTTTACTGAAAAGGAATGTATAGATTTTGCTGTTTCCGTAGATTGATTTAAACTCATGGTTTTTGGTTGATTGTTTTTTGATTGTGCACAACTGCTAAGCAATATTAATGCTGCAATAAATATTTTCATAAAATTAATTTAAAATTATTGTTTTTCGTAAGCCCCTATATCGGGCAAGCCAACGTTTCTGTTTTTATCATCCAAGTCTTTTAATAATGAAGTTGCTACTCCTTTATTAAGACCAGGCGCAGTAGGATTTTTTGTAATTCTGAAATTATAAAACTGGCGAGCTACATCTACGCTGTCAAACGAAGGATCTATATTTTTTATTGATTGAGTAATAATTGTGTTTGCGGGATCAGTTACTGAACGGTACAAACAACGATCCATATTTACAATAAAACTGCTCCCTACTTTACTTGTTTGAATATCGCTATCTACAAAACCTGCATCGCCATAAATTATACAATTACGCAGCGTTGCATTAAGAGGAGAGGTTTGATTTTCTGCATCTGCATCTGATAAAAATACAGCAGGTCTTTTATGGGCAACAAAATTATTAGAATAAGCTGGCATGGTACAATGCGTAAAAGAATATGTCCCCCCTTTTTCAATATGTACATTTCTTCCGCTGTTGCTAAACAGACAATTTTCTGCTACAACATTTGTATTGCTGCATAACAAGGCTGCATCAAAAGCATTGTCAATAATGGATTGTCTTAATATTAATTTTGGATTAGCATTTACCGATGGGTTTAAAACCACTACCGCCTGATATGCATTTTTTACAGAGGTGAATTGTAGTAGATTGTCTTTACTGTTTGTTCTGAAATATATGCCGGGCCATGCGGCAGGAAAAGTATTGTATGGATCATCTAATCTATCTCCCGCAAAAATAACAGGTTCAGATTTTGTACCGTTGGATACCAATTTACCATCTACTAAAATTGGTGCATCTGCGTGGCAATAAATTTTAGTACCTGCATTAATTGTGAGCGTGCCCGTATTTATAATTTGTAATCCACCTAATATTACATAAGGCAAAGTATTGGTGAATGTAACATTGCCAGGTATGATACCATTGCGTATATAGATGGCATTCTGCCCAAATGCTTCCAATTGAACAAACCTTGTAAGTCCGTTGTAATTTATAGAAATACTATCGCTTAATATAAATGGAAGATTTGCAGTAGTTGGATTTACGGTTACAGTTACAAAAACATATATGCTATCATTTGCAGAAATTTCTACATTGTTTAGCTCTGGTGTAGCTATACCATTTACATTCATTTTGTAAGGAGAATTAATTCCGCCGCCTAGTTTAATTTTTGATAATAATATTTTTTGGTCGTTATTATTTAAAATTTTAAATGATTTTGTAATGGAACCCGTAGCAGTGAAAACAGTATCAAACTTTAAACTGTCTACAGAAGTACTCAATCGTGCATCTTTACTTGTTATAAAACTTTCTTTTTTGCACGATTCTAAAAAGAAAATGCATAAAATAATAGCAGCTAAAATGGTGGATAAACTTTTCATTAAAACAAATCTACAATGAAATTACTTACTTGCGGTGGTCAAAGTTGCTATACTTATTTTAATGCCATTTATAGTAATCATTTTTTGTGCACAAGCTTCTAAAGTTGCACCGGTTGT
>JANPIF010000453.1:0-2093 GCA_031424845.1 Ferruginibacter sp. | reverse complement strand
TTCTTCTTTTACTTCTGTAATTGTTAACTGGTTTTGCAAAGAAGAAGCACTAAAACTACTGCCATAGTTTTCTGCAATTCTTTTAGAGCCTGTGATTGTTGTACCATCTTGATTTACTCTTACAGCACTAGAAGTAAACATTCTCCCAAGTGCCTGGTTATCTCCCCGATTAAAGGCGGTTTGGAATTCATTTACTACGTTTTCTATATCTATACCTACCTGGGCATAAGAAGAAAAGGTAAATGCTGATAGAATAGTTACAAAAAATAATGTTTTTAATTGGAGTATTTTTTTCATTTTAATGGCATTTTATTTTTAAGAAATAGTAAGTGTTTAAAACGTTTGCTTATAAACTCATTTTTATAAGAGGATAAGAAATATTATACAACAGTTTGTAACAAGCAATTAAAATTGCATTATTATAAAACATTAATCGTGGAAGCAGTTCAGTAAATCTTTAGGGAAGGGGGAATTGTAATTTACAATTTTTTTTAATATTCGAGCTTAATATCTAGTATATAAATATGATTTGATAACAGTATACTTTCTGTAATTACTTTCAAAATTGTTTTTTGTTAAAAGAATTGATTGAGAAACTATTTTGATTTGCCTTTAAAAAAAAGTAATCTAAATAATCTATGAGCATGAATGGTTCTAACTAAAAATTATATATTATAAAGCTTTATCCATTTCAATAGCTTATTTTAAGTATTACATTTCTGTTGCTTTAATAACTAAATGTAACAAGTCTGCTACTTTTGCATCATCCATCCAACGGGTAACCACCACTAGGTCATGCTCTTTATCAATAATAATATAATTACCGCCAAAGCCTGCTGCATAATATACTTTTGGCGAAATACCTTTCCATCGTTCATCAGTATTTAACCACCACATATAACCATAGTTCTTATTTGCAGTAGAGGGTTGTTGTACTGAATTAATCCATTTTTCAGAAATCAATTGTTGGTTTTTCCATTTTCCATTTCTTAAAAAAAGTAAACCAAATCTTGCTTGATCTAGTGTATTGATAAAAATACCGCCGCCATGATGCCCACCACCACTTACTGATTGCATCATAAAGCCATCCATATTTAAAAAAGAATTTTCATACCCATACCAACGCCACCCTGTAGATGCGCCAATGGGGTCCATTATTTTTTCTTTAAGCACTATTGGTAATGGTTTACGCCAAACATGCAAAAGAGAATATGCTAGCAGGTTTACACGTACATCGTTGTATTCATAATTGGTTCCAGGTTCCAACAATTTTCTGTTTTTCCAATTATCAATGCCGCCATCTTTTGGTGGTCTATCTGCCCAATCGTGCAAGCCAAATAAACTGCCCAACCAATCAGATGATTGTGTTAGCAAATGATGCCATGTAATTTTTGCATTATGCTCGCCTTCAAAAGATTCATCCCACACATACTGGTTTACTTTGTCGTTTACATTATTTATCATCCCTTGGTCAATGGCTAATCCTGCTACGGTTGATAAATAACTTTTGGTTGCACTAAAGGTCATATCAACTCTGTTTACATCTCCCCATTGCGCTACAATAAATCCATTTTTTATGATAAGTCCAGCTGGTCCTCCTCGTTGTTTCATAGGACCTATTATTTTATAGTCAGGTTCTCGGGCGTAGGCTTTCATATTGGCAATGCGCAAATCTCGTTCAATTTTATTTTCATTATTTAAAGCAAAAGTTATAGCACTGTCAAGCCATGCTTTGTTCATCTTCAGTTCTTCTGGTTTTTTTATTTGCCAGTCAGCATCCGGAAAATATGGTTGTTGTGCATTTGCAGTAATTGCATAAATACTTATAAAAAATAAAAATAATTTTCTTTTCATATTTCTAAATTGACCAGATATTAGTAGTTTTTTAATCCCTGTAATTCAAAGCCGGTTTTCTATCACCCAGCAATGCCTTGTATTGATAATTGCCTTTTGTTTGTATAAACTCTTCTTTTGCTTTTTGGATTAATGATGGAGTTGTAAACAAATCAATAGCAGTATATGCCAATGTTTTTGCAGCCACCATCATTCCCTTTACTCCGATATCAGTACCGCCACAAGCTACTGCTTGCCAG